>NZ_JBSGVW010000014.1:0-194629 GCF_053608645.1 Streptomyces sp. NPDC055013 | reverse complement strand
CACCAGGTACGACAAGACCGCCACCTCCTACGAAGCAGCGGTCAGTCTCGCGTCATTCTTACTCTGGGCAAGATCCGTTTGAAGACGCACCCTAGTGGAGGAGTTGAAGGATGGACGGTGCCACTTGCATCCAGAGGAACGCGTGGGCGCTCCCCTTCCCGGCGGAGCCCGAGGAAGTGCCTTCTCTCCGACGCGTGCTGCGGACCCATCTGGCGCTATGGGGCCTGCATGAGTCGATCGAGGCGGCCCAACTCTGCGTCAGCGAGCTCGTGGCCAACGTGATCAACCATGTCGGCCCCGGGACCCCGACCACCCTCGTCGTCTGTATCAATCACTCGCGTCTGCGTATCGAGGTCCATGACCCGGATACGCGGGCGCTCCCCTTTCTCAAGGAAGCGGGCACCGACTCCGAGACCGGGCGAGGTATGACCCTTGTCGATGCGGTTGCCGATCGTTGGGGAGTGCAACTCCACGCCGATCGAAAGGTGACCTGGTGCGAGTGGGCCACAGGGCTCGCCTCACCGAACGAGCATGTCGACGGCTCCAGCGTCGCGCGGGCCGAAGTGCTTCTGGGCGGTTACGCGGCGGTGAGAAAGCGCAGTGAGTCGAGCCCGAGTAGGCTGAACATCAGGATGGCCGAAGGGGCGGCCATCGACGTCATCACAGATCTCCTCCACTGGCTCAAAGTCCGTGGTTGCGATGCCGATGAGGTCTTGGACCGAGCGCAGAGGCGTTTCGAGGTGCAGATCACGGAGTACGAGGGGCGGCACTACCCGGCTGTCTGAATGAAGACGCGGCAGGTCGCCCAACAACAAAGCCACCCGACACATCTCGGTCCCCTGCGCTGCGGAGCCGTCATCATTTCAAGGCGGCGCGGGCTTCGGCCCGTACCCTCCTGACCAGATGCCCGAGTTCCGCCTCCGAAGCGGGGTCGAGGTCGAGGAAAGCCGTGAGCCGGAGAAGCCGCATCAGGCTTTGGCGGAACACCTGTTGGGAGAGGGCACGGCTGTCGATTTGATCCTCATGGTGTGCCCTGACGATCGCGCGCACCAACGCCGGTGAAGCCGCGAGGGCGAAGCGCCTGGCCATGATCTGGTCGATGTCGTTCTCGCCAAGGACATCCAGGAGGTGGTGAGGGTCGTCTGCCATCGGGTCGTGGAGTACGTGCGCGCGGGTCCAGAGACGGGCGAACGCGTGGCGGGTCAAGTCTGTGCCCTTGAACCGATCAGCCGTGTAACCGCGGGTCGGGTCCGCTGGCCATCTCCAGGCGCACACGTCGGGGAGCAGGACCAGCGCAAGGAACGCCCATACCTGTCGTTGGGAGGCTTCGCCCGGAACCATGAGGCATTGCTTGTACAGGGCCCTGGCCGATTCCCGGTCGAAAATGCTCCCTTGCGCGATAGAAGGAGGAGCGGGGAAGCCTTGCGCGCGGGCTATGCGGAGGATGCCTTCTCGAAGTTGGTCGAGTTCCTCACGCGTGATCCGACGCCCTCCCGTGGCCGCATAGACGGCCCGGGGGGAGTGGTTGGCGACGATGGTTCCGTGTTGGGCCGGAGGGGTCTCGTGGAGGATGCGGAAGCGGTGTTCTGTCTCGCTTGGGAGCAGGCGCGGGTAGAGCAGACTCATACCGTGGCCTCCCTTGGGAATGTGACGCCCGCGTGCACGTCTGCTCGGAATCGGGACGGGTCTCGACGCCGCTCGTCACGAAGCCGCTTGATCGCCTGCTCGGCGGACTCTCCCGGACGCCCGAGGTACGTGCGCACGAGCGCGCGGACCAGCCCAGCCATCGTCAAGTCGCCGTCGGGATCGTCCGTCGGGGTTTCGTCCACGAACGCGTCGTCGTCCAACGCCCGCCCCACCAAATCGGCGACGATGTCGGCCTCCAACACGCTCCACAGCATCCCGGACAACTCGCTCTGGGCTGCCTCCAACGCTTGCTTGACCGCGGGATTGTCCTCATTGAGGAGCACGAGCAGGCTGCCCATGGCTGCTTGCTGCCAGTCGCCGCCGTCCATGCTCACATACCAGGCCGAACCCGCCGGGAGTCCCGCCTCGCGGAAAGAAACCGGAGCGACGGGCAACAACCCTGCCCCGCCTTCTAGATGCAGACGCATTTGATCGCTCCACAGGATCGAGCCCGCCCGGGTCGCGACAAAGGGTACTGAGGTGGGTAGGTCCGCAGCCAGCTCGATCAGAGTCTCGATGGTCAAGAATCCGCCGAGTTGAGTGCTTTCGGCCGAGAACGACACCTCGCACACGGTGCGGTCCGTGCGGATGGGAAGTTCTTCCGCGTAGGCGGCCGTGCGCAGGAGAGACGTCGACGGCCAGTGCCGTACACACAGGCGCAGCGGCGTGTCGGCTGCGAGTCCACAGTCTTCGCGGAACTCCGCGAGGTCGATCTCGATCACTCGCCCCAAAGCGATGTCGGTGGAGTAATCCCAGGAGCCGAGCGCCGCAGGTGCGGGCTCGCCCGTCGCCTCGCCCAGTCTCCACTGTTCGGCTCGGATTCGACCGGTAGACCTGCGGTATGGCCAGGCGCGGACACTCATGAGCGACCCATCACGCTGATGTCGATCAGGGCATCGGCGACCGCGGTGACGAGCATGTCGACATCGATGGGGCCGCCAGCGTGATACAGGACCTCTCCGATCACGATGCGCTCCTTCACCGGTATACGCCAGCCGTACACCTTGGGTTGTGTCGCTCCCATGGGCGACTGACCTTCTGCACCACCGTCCCCGGTCAGCACACGTATGGAGCCTTCCACGCGGTCAGGACCGTGGAGCCGAACCTTCTGCACGACGACGGGCATGCCGTCGATCACTTCGAAGTGTGGCTCGGCCAGCAGAGTGGGCCTCCGGACGACGTGTCTTCTGTCGCTCTGCTCCCAGTGGCTGCCGCGTTGTCCACCGTTGGCCTGCGGGGGTAGTCCTGCCGAAGCAGGCGAGGACTGCGTACCCGACGGACCGTCGGGGGATACGGGGAGCGTCATGGTTCGCGATGTGCCCGGTAGCGTGCCGGGCGACGGTACCGCCGTCCCTGTCCCGCCGGGGCCGGCCAAGAGATGTCCCAGTCGTTGCGCCACCGACCCCATTGCGTATGTGCCGACCTTCACTGCTCTACGAGCCTGGGCACCGCTCAGCCTGTCGCATTGCTCCTTGAGGCGCCGACCGGTGGTACGGACGAAAGTCGCCTCACGTCCCTGCAGCTGTTGATATTCCCATGCATCGTGGGTCGGCGGCTCCGCTCGCGCGAACGTCTGGTCCAACTCGCTGGTCACCTTGAACACGGCGGCATAGCCGGAGTCCGGATTCGATCTCTCGGGGCCGGAGTGATACCGCACCACGAGCTCGGGGCCTCTGAGTAGGCAAACGTGGTGGGGGGCACCTTCGATACCCAGCTCGCGGGCCGCCGGGGAGGTCACGGACGCACCGTATGTGTACTCGTAGGCGAACCAACCCAAGTCCATACGCGGCTTGCCGCAGGACAGCTGTTGCCCAGATCCGTCGGAGACTTTGCGGTAGGCCGAGGCGAAGGAGGCAAGCGTTGCATCGGACTCGGCGTCCGGCACGGCGACGTCCACACCGTTGGCCGTGACCGCCACGGCCATGCGTGTGGCACGCTCGGGGAGCGTGATCGGCCAGAGGTTCCAGGCCACCGCGTCGGCGAGGAAGACGCCCGCTTCGGACACGGACAACTCCGGCGACGTGTCCGAGTCCGGTAGCGAAGGGTCCGTCAGGTCGGGGTCGACCACCACGAGCGTCGTGCCGGTTTCCTCCGGTTGGAACCCCGGGATGCCCAACTCTCGGGCTGCCGCATCCGCTTGAGCATCCCGAAGAGGCTCGCAGTGTTCCTGTTCCGGCAGACCCCACCAGTGCCGTCCGGTGTAGCGCGCGTCTTCGTCCCAGAACGATTCGCGGATCGCGACGCCGATGAAACGTGAGTGCAGTCGCCCGTCGTCGCCTTCAAAGCGTGTGTAGACGAGTACGCAACCGACCTTCGACAGTTGGAACAGAGCGCTCTTGCCGTAGCCGTAGGTGCCCCCGCTCGACGCGTTCGAGACCCCGTCGCGGTCACCGCTATTGAGAACGAACCGAGCCCATTCCCTACGCGAGGTGCGCCCGGCGTCAGATCGGGTCGGACCGGCGAGCCCGATCGTGCCTCGGTCGGAGACGGCGAGGTAGCGGATGGCCCCGGCCTGGGTGAGCGATCGGAACATGCCGTTGTGATGCCCGACGTTCGATGATCCGTTGGAGAACATGCGACGCCAAGCTCCCGCGTGGCCCGGCCCCACGGTGCTCAAGTCGAGCCGGAAGTGCACGACGGATTGCTCGGGTCGGCGGGCGTCCCACGAATTCTGGCCCGCCTCACGGACAACGAGGCTCAGGCGGGAAAGACTGGGGCGACCGAGCTGACTCAGCAGACCGCTCGCAGTAATCCCGCCGTCGGCGCGGAAAGGCTGGGCGTACCAGCCGGGCGCGCTCATAGGTCGGCTCCCAGGTGCCCGAGTACGGTCTCCCGTGCTGTGATGTGCGAGATGGCGTCGAGGTCGATCCGGTATTCCAGGCCGTGAACGCCGGTCGGTATAGACGTGTCGACAAAGCTCTGGGGGGTGATGCGCGGGAAGTCCCCGGACACCTCGAACCAGCGTTGTTCCGTGGCCAGGAAGCGGGTTTGCGTCACAGGCCCGCCATCCTCATGCGGGAGACCAAGGGCCGCCACACGGGTCTCCAAAGCGGTGAGATCGTCGATCTTGCCACGGCACGCGTCGAGTACCTCGGGAACCGAACGGGCTCCGGGACCATTCGACTGCGTTACCCGCAACCAAGCTAGAGCCAGCGTTCCCTGCGCTGGTGCCTCCAGTTGGTCCGCCCCGTGTATGTGAACGACACGGCCCTCAGCTGCCACGGTCCCCTTGACCTCTATGGCGTGGTGGATGCTGCGGAAGTCCTGAGGGCAACCGAGAGGACCCAGCCAAGTACGTATGGTTCGAGGATCCAAGTCCAACAATTCTTCGAGCACGAGGAGTTCGGCGAACAAGCCCGCCAGCCGAGGAGTGGTCCACCTATTGGCGGTACCTCCGAACAGGAGCCGCCATGACTGCAAGGTGCGAACGATGAGGGAAGGCGCCCTGTGGGGCTCTGTCGCTATCAGCGCGGCCAGATCTGCCACCAGCCCTGTGAACGTTCCAGTGAGATCCCGCCTCAGGCAGGCGATGTCGGCGTATCGGATGGGGAGTTCGTCATCGCGTGACAGCGTACGGGTGGTGAGGCGCACGCCAGCGCTGCGCATGTCGTCATCGACTGTGGCGGCGGCATCGAGGGGCACCAACAGGTGGCGGAGGCCCTCGGTATCGCGACCGAGTCGGAGCGCACCGTGGGGTGTGGTGACCTCTAGGCCCACTGTGATCATCGGGCTGTCGGTCGCCGAGTGGGCCTGTTGATCCAATCTGTCCCAGAGCCCATCGAGCAGGTCACGTAGACGGAGAGAAGCCGGGGACCAGTGGCGCTCGGTCATGCAGCGGCCTCGGGGCCTGTGTCTTGGTCCTGCTCGAGCACCGAGAGGTCTTCGTCCTCGTCTTCGCCTGCGGAGGGGAAGACACGGGAGAGATCAGCCTGGAGATAGTCGTACTCGACACTGAGATCCTGCCCGCTGGTGGGCCTCGGGAAGACGAGGGCGACGCCCCAGACGACTTCGCCGGGTGCGTCCAGCGGGGCGCGCCCTTCCACCTGTGTCTCCTGCCCGTCCCTGCGGACGATGGGGACTGGAGCTTTGGCGTCGATCGGGTAGAGGAGGATCAAGCCCCGCTCGGGCTGCTGGGCCATCCTCAAGCGCTGAAGGAGGGTGCGGTTCACCTTCTCCTCGCCCTCGGGGATGCGGAGGTCGAGGGCCTCGTCGCGCGAGCCCGTGAGGGTCTTGATGTCGGCGACGGCCTCGTCGGCGCCCGGCTCGAGGCGGGTGCGGACCACCATGTCGACCGTGGCGCCGTTCGGCAACTTGAGCCGAGCGTCGGCTCCGGTCGGCTTCTTGCCGATGACTCCGATGTTCCAGAGGGCGAGGGCGCCGGAATTCTTGTTCCTCTTGATGATGTAGTCCTGCATCAGGTCGCGAGCTGCGTCCAGTGCCTTGGGGTGGAACTGGTATTCATCGATGAATGTAAGGACATGATCTAGTGGTACGTCCCGCCACAGGGCTCGGCCGCTGGCAACGCCCGCATCGACCTTCCCATCACGATGTGACACGGCTAGGAGGCGCGACACGGTCGCGGCGTTGTCGGCATGCCACTGTTCGTCTTCGCCGTTCTGCCTACGCGGGAAGTAGCGCGTCTCGACGAGTTGCCCTCCATACGATGCGGCTGCCCGCACGGCGCTCTTGGACTTCGAGGAAGCCGTCACCTTCATCTTGGGGTGGCACCTGATACGAGGCGCCAGATCGAGTGGGGTGAGGTGCTCGGTGAGGTATCGATCGATCTCGATACGCATCTCCGCCTCGACCGTCGCGAGGTGGGCGAACCAACGGCGGGTCTCGTCGGGCATGAAGATGCGGGGGAGGTCTTCGTAGCCTGGGCGGTATCCGAACCAGCGGCCCATCTGAAGGAGTGTGTCGTAGACGTTGGATGAGCGGACGAAGAAGCTGACCACGAGGCCCTCTAGGGTGAGCCCTCGGGATAGTGTGTTGCCGCCCACGGCTATGACGTTGACGGGCCCGGAGTCGTAGTCGAGGCGGTTGGTGCTGCGGTAGTGGTCCATGACGATCTCGGTCGTTGAAACGACTCTGTCCAAGGCCGGAAAGACGGTCTCGAAGTCGAATCGCCGGCTTTCATCCGCAAGTTGGACGCGATGGGACTCTCGGTTCCAGAGGTCTCGGAGTTCCTCGACGACGCCGTTACGTTCCCGGATCCCGCGAATGACCTCGTCTTTTAGCGCTTGGACGACGGGTTTGTAGGAGTCGTGAACACGCGTGTCGGTGTGTGCATGGATCAGCATTGAGGAATGCCGGTCGCTTTGTCCTCGGACATGGCGAGCCGCGGTGGCGAGCCAGAACCAGTAGACGGCGCGACGAAGCGAGGGAGTGGCCTCGGGGACAAAGTCGGGCACATCTGCCTTTTTTGCAGGCCTCAGGTCTCCGAGCTCCTCGTCGGGAATGCTCCGGATCATGTCGAGGCCGCCGGGTACTTCGGACGGGTCTTCATGGTCGAGTGGGTTCCGTCCGAACAGGGTTTCCGGCCCCTGGTACTGCCGGCCACGTGGCAGGCTGAGGATGAAGTCTCGAGGGTAGAAGTCTTCCTCGTCCATCGGGTCGACGAGGAGGTTGGCGAACGGCGTCGCCGTGTAACCCACGTAGCAGACTTTGGGAATGCGGCCGATCACATCACGGATGAGCGGATTGATCCGGCGGGTGGCGAGGGTCGCCTGATCGGCCTCGTCGTCGATGATCAGCGTGGGGCAGTTGCCGAGTTGCTCTCGTGCCTGCTCAAGCCAGTCTCGCAGCTTCTTGAGTACCGGACCGTTCTTCTTGACGACCAGGAGCAAGTGTTGGTCTTTGGATGCCAGGAAGGATTGAGCGTTCGGTGGCGGCTGAAAGTCGTGCTCCGGCTTCGTGATCTGGTGCCACAGCGGTGGATTGAGATCCACGAGGTCACGTATCAGACGGGTCTGGGTCTGCCGCCGCAGCGAGTTGTGTACTCCGGACAGCACGATGAACATGCGGTAGCCGCGGTCTGCGGCCTTACTCACTACGGCTGTGAAGTTGCTCGTCTTGCCAGACTGAACGTGGCCTATGACCAGTCCTCGAGAGCGGAACGTCGGGGTGGCCGGGTGGTCGAGCATGGCGACGACCCGATCGGAGGCCTCGTCGATCTTTTTGACCTCATCTGAGTCGAGTTGGCGCCTCAGACGCCTCTCGAACGCCGGCCAGTTCTTGTCACCTGCCCGCGATCCCGCATACCAGGGAACGGCGTTCTCCCGCCCCACGCCGAGCGGCTCACGGAGACTGACGATCTCCGTCATGGCTGCTTCGTGTCGCCGCAGCATCTCTTCGATGACCTCTTCAGGTACGAAAAGGTCGCGCAGTTGTTGCGTGGCGTCGTGTGGGAGCAGCCCGTCGAGCATGCTTTGAAACCGAGCCCAGGCTGCGTCCATACGTGGGTTGCTCACCATGCCTCACAGGTGTTCATGGTCGACCAGCATCCCTGTCCGGCCGATACGACGTCCTTCCAGGTACTTACGCTACCGACCGGCACCGACAACGGCGTCTGGTCCGAACATTCGGCTCCCCTTTAGGAGGCCAATCGTTGACGAACTGCCAGCTCGTCGTCGACTACGCCCCGATGGGGGTGGGGAATGCGGCCATGACGACAACGGACCCACGGTCGAACGGTCAATTCGAGCTGCCAGGGGAGTGCATCGATTCCAGCGGATGGGCTTATGTGGCCCGCCGTGTCACGCGTGAGTCACACCGGCTGCTCGACGGGCGACGCCACCTGAACCGGGAACATGCCCTGTACTTCCAACCCGTTGCTCCTGTGCCCGGCCGGCAAGGGCGCCGATTCCGGTGCCGTTGCCCGGCAGGCAATGGCCTTCTTCACGGCAGCATCGCGGGCCTCGTTCCCGAGGTGCAGGGCGGCGGACAGGATGTGGACGCCGAGCAGCGGAGGGATGGCGTTGCCGATCTGCTGGGGAACGTCTTTCCCCTGCCACGGATAGTCCTTGGGGAAGGTCTGCAGCTGTCCGGCCTCGGGATCATCGAAACGGGGGTGGGCGTCGGGGCGGCCCGGGGGGCCCACCTTGTTTCTGCGAATTTTCCCGGTGACGGTGAAAGCCGGCTCGTCATGCTGCCGCTTGCCGCGTGCCTTGGGGTCCCCTCCGGTGCCGTAGTTGGAGATGACCTCGAACGGAGCCAGACGATCGAGCACGTCGACCATCGTCACGCAGGGTCGCCTGCTCTCTTCCTCCGGCGTAAGTTTCTTGTGGAACGGACGATGGGTCTTCTCCGGGAGCATGGCCGGTCCGGTGCCTTTCAACCGAGCGATCAGGACCGCGCGTTTGCGGGTTTGAGGCACCCCGTACTCTTCCGTCCGCAGCACACCGGTGACGGCCGTATAGCCCTTGCGCTTGAGGATCTCGGCATAGGCCTCCCAGAGCGGCCTGACGGTGGTCACCTGTTCAAGCACAATCGCCTCGTACGGGTTCCCCTCCTCCAGGGCGGACAGCACCCACCGCAGTGGTTCGAGCACCAAGCCCGTGCGACCTTTGTCCCCTGGCGCTTTTGCGAGCTTGGCGAGTTGGGCTTCGACCTTGGCCTTCTTGCTCTTACCCTCTGCCATCAGATCGGCCAACTCGACTACCTGCGTGAGTGCCCGGCGCCCGGCTCCTCCATCGCGTCCACCTGCGACCGTGTACGTCTGGCAGGGAGGACCACCGGCCAGAATCCTCGCTTCCGGGAAATCGGCCGGGCTGAAGGTCTTCACGTCGCCGGATTCGGTGGCCAGACCCGCTGCCACTCGCGTTGCACAGGCGTCGGGGTCCAGCTCGACACCGATGGCGGGGATACCCAGCCACCTGGCAGCCACGTCCAGCCCGCCGGGACCGGCGAAAAGATCCACAATCTGGCGGTCGTGCACGTAGTCTCCAGGCTGTATGCGCGCGGTGGCGGTCACCAAGGGTGTCGCGAACGTGGCCGCCCCGGTCTGCCTCCAAGGGATCGCCGTCGTCGATCTGACAGGATAACGCCTGCTCATGGTGGCTAGCCACCATGTCAGGCTAGTGGCATGCCGAGCCAACATAAGTATCCGGCGGTGGTGTGCCGTCCGGCTCCGGAGCTGCACGAGCGGGCAAAGCGAGCGGTCGCCGAGACCGGCTCGGACATGAATGCCCACCTCATCTGGTTTCTGCGATGGCTCGTCGGGGACACTGACGATCTCCCCTCCCGTCCGTCGCCGCCGGAGAAGGGTCGACCGACAACTGAGACCGGTGTGCCGGCGACAGGCCCGGGTGGCGGCCGCGGGCATCAGAAGGCCGGCACGTGATCACGCCAACGTCCCGTTCTCGATCAGGTCGCGCATGGCATCCTCGGAAGCATGCGGTTCAGTCTGGCAGGCCCGGGCGTCGAGTGAGCCTAGACCGTCAGGAGCGGCGTGTGCTTGGCCGATGGCGAGCGCTCCTGCGCTCAGTTTGAGATTTCTCGAGTTCTTGGTTCAGCCGGTCGTAGGCCTCGCGCACTCGCAGTGCGGCGGTCACCGGATCTTCGTGCTCCCACACACGGAGTACAGCCCACCCCGCCTCGAGAAGCCACTGGTCCGTCTGGCGATCGCGCCGACGATTCGTCTCGAGCTTGTCCGCCCAATAGGTCCTGTTGGTTGTCGCCAGGGTGTGGTGCTCCGGACACCCGTGCCAGTAACAGCCGTCCATGAACACGGCCAGGCGAACACGGGTGAAGACCAAGTCTGCAGTGCGTCTCACCGTCGGTAGTGGTCGTTTCGACACTGTGTATCGAAGTCCCAAGGCGTGGACGGCGCTCCGGAGAGCTTTCTCAGGCTTCGTGTTCATCGGCCTGTTCGACCGCATACTTGCCCGCGTGGCGGGCGAAGACGCCCACGACTGCTTGCCATCCTTACGGGCGAAATTGTTCTTACTCATGGCTTCTCGGAGGAAGGGTTGGGCAGGCGGCACCGTCTGGGTGCAACCGAACTGCTTGCGATGGTGTTCAACCTGAGCGTACTCGTGCGAGGACCCATGCAGGGCGCACCTCTTGATCTACGAGCGCGCCTGCCGGTGCCGACGGTGGCTGAGTCGCCGGGGCTGGTGGGTGCAGGCACGACTGCTCAGCCAAGATCGTGACTGGTAGGACGACCTGCTCTCTTCATCGGAGATCTGGGTTGGTCGAACAAGTCCTCTTTGCTCAAGTCGCTCCCCGGCACTCGCAGATGGTTGGAAACGGCCTGGCCATGTGGGCGGAGTTCACCTGCACCGTGGCCGCCCGCTTCTTTGCAGTGTCGTGCCTCCGCAACCCGCCTCAAGGGCACTCCACTCCGCTGCGCTGCGTTCCGCGTCGGCTGCGCCGATGGCCCTTCGGGCCACCCTTGACCCGGCCCGCTCCAGCACGGGGGAGAAGCGAGCGGGCGGCCCGGAGGGATGGGTGGCCCAGGTGGGTTGAAGGGTGGGTCGGCCGGGTGGCTGGGCGGGGTTGGGGCGCGTTCGCGTGCCGGGCATGGCGGGTGGGCTCAGCGGCTTGCGGCCGGTGGGTGGGGTCTGTCCGCTGGCTAGCCCGCTCGGGGACCGGTTTCACCGACATCCCCGTCCTGGCCTCCGGGACACCGAGCGGCTGTTCCCGCTTTCAAGCTGCCCCCGCACATGGGCGAGCTGGAGGTGTGATGCAGCACACCCTCATCGACCGATGACTTCGTTCGCGCACCTCGGTCATACCGGCGACAACACCGAAGCAGCACAACGGACAGACAGGACGGCTGACATGACCGCCACCGTGAAGGGCCCTGCCAGCTACTTCCCTTCCATCGAGAAGAAGTACGGTCGCCCGATCGGGGAGTGGAAGGACATCATCCGCTCCTCGTCTCTGACCAAGCACATGGAACTGGTGAACTGGCTCAAGGCCGAGCATGGGCTGGGCCACGGTCACGCCAATGCCCTCGTCGCGCACACCCTCGCCGAGCGGCCCGGCAGCTGAGCGGCCCGGCAACTGACTGCCACGCAGGGGAGCCATGGGATGGTTCGAGCGCAACCCGCCACGACGGGGTGTTGCTCTCTGGCCGGTACCAGAGGGCAGGGCCGCCGCGGCGACGACTACGCCGCACCTGGTCGATGACGAACAGTGACCTGGACGCTCAGGCGACGGGCTCCACCCCGTGACACTCTCCGTACACACGCCCCGACCCACACCAGCAAACCGCCCCCCGCTGCGGCGGCCAAGCCACCGCCCGCCCCCGTGCCGCCAGCGTCGTCGCGTACTGCGGAAGCAGGGTCGTGTCCTGCGGGGACGAGAGCTCCGAGGCGGCGAAGGCTTCGTAGGACGGGACCGTGCCCG
This sequence comes from Streptomyces sp. NPDC055013, assembly GCF_053608645.1. Classification (NCBI taxonomy): domain Bacteria; kingdom Bacillati; phylum Actinomycetota; class Actinomycetes; order Kitasatosporales; family Streptomycetaceae; genus Streptomyces; species Streptomyces sp. NPDC055013. The sequence continues at coordinate 182,590 of NZ_JBSGVW010000014.1, read as the reverse complement.
TGACGATGCCGAGGTTCGGGGTGCCGGAGGAGGAGAGTTCCCGGAGGGAGCCCTCTATCGTCGCCAGGTGCTCCTCGTGGGAGGGGTACTCGGCCGACAGTGAGGGATACGCCGAGAGCAGCTCGGTCAACTCGTCCGCCGTCCAGTGGAGTACCGCCACCGGGAACGGGCGGGAGAGGGCCTCCCGGTAGGCGCCCAGTTCGGCCCTCAGCCGGGAGATCTCCGCCTCCAGTTCCGCCGGGTTGTCCGAGCCGAGGGACCAGACGCGCTTCGGGTCGTGGAGTTCGTCGAGGGAGATCGGCATCGAGTGGAGGGTGTCCGCCAGGGTGTCCCACTCGTCGTGGGTCAGGCCCAGCATCCTCCTCACCCGGTGGCGGCCGAACAGGAGCGGGTGCGTGGCGTACGGGGGCTCCGGGACGTCCGTCAGGAGGAGGCGGGCTCCCTCCGTGAAGGTTTCCTGCGCCTGTTCCAACTCGTCGTGGGACTCCAGGGCCTCGGCGACGATCACCCATGCTGCCGGGTCCCGGGGCGAGGACGAGCGGACGCCCTCGATGATCGCGCGGGCCTCTGCCTCGTGGCCGTACTCCCACAGGTTCGATGCCTTCAGGGCTCGTACCAGGTGGGGGTTGTCCAGGGTGGTCGACGACGACAGCAGGCGGTCGTAGAGCGCGGTCGCGGCGGGGCGGTCGCCGGACAGTTCCAGGTGGGCCGCGGCTTGGAGGAGCAGGGCCTCGGCGTCCTCGGGGTAGAGGCCGGCGGTTCGCTCCAGGCGTGCCGCCTCGGCGGTGTGGTCGACGTTTTCGGCAGGCGTGTCGGGGCGCATGGGGGACACCGTACTGCCCGTGGATGGCGGAGCGGAGGGGAGAGAGGGAAGAAGGGGGTAGATATTGCCTGGTCCAGGCCGTTCCCGGGCGCGGTGGGGGTCGTGGCTTACGAGGCTTCGGCCCAGCTTCGGCTGTCCCTATGCCTTTGCCAGCCAGAGCAGTACGAGGAAGGGCACCGTGATCAAGGGCGCCATGGCCGGCCAGCGGGCGGGGCGGGCGTCCTTGCGGCGCCGGGGGCCGCGGACGTTCACAGCCAGCAGCGCGATCAGCAGCGTCGTCCCGGTCACCGCCAGCAGGAACATCACCACGGGCGCGTGATCGAGCGTGTGGTAGTCGCAGTTCGACATCTCCCTCAGTTCCGGACCGGTCGCGAAGGCGTCACAGTCCGAGGGGAGGTAGTCGGTCAGCAGCCAGTACGTCAGGTGGAGCGGGATGATCGCGGGTACGCCGAGGGCCAGGTTCGCCAGCGCGGGCGCCGACAGGCCGAATCGGGGGCCGGCTCGGGGCGGGCGCCCGCGCTCGTCATCCTTCGCTCGCGTGGCTGCTTTCGTCACGTGACACACGACGTTCCGGACAGGCCTCCGGTTGCGTCCGGCGCGTCAGATCACCACCCCGTCGATCTGCAGCGTCTGCACCGCCTTCGCCGCGAACGGCACCGCCACCGACTTTCCGCTCAGGTACGTGTTCGCGTACGCCCGGTACTGGTCCCCGCCCGTCGTCACCGTGTTCCAGCGCGGGACCAGGCCGCCCGAGCCGCCGCTCACCGTCGAGAAGCGGGACAGGTCGAAGGTCAGCGCCTGGGCCGACGCCGACGTGTTCACCGCCACGATCACCAGGCGGCGCGCCGACGCGTCGTAGGCCGCCGCGGCGTAGCTCACACCCGTGTCCAGGATCCGCATGCCGGGGCGGATGTGCCGGCTGAACTGGGCCATGACGTAGTACTTCGTCTGGATTGTGGTGGGTTGGAGGGTGTTCGCGTCGTACGCGATCATCGCCCAGCCCGTCGACGGGTCCATGACCTGCCAGTAGCACCAGGCGGTCGGGTGCAGCCAGCGGAAGTCGTAGCAGAGGTTGGAGGCCATGGTGAGGCCGGTGCCGTCGCTGTCGCCCGTCTCCGAGTTCCAGAGTTTCTTGCCGGACGTCGTCACCACGTCCGTGTGGAGGAGGTCCCTACGGCCGCCCGAGCCCTGGTAGCCGTGCACGTTGACCTGTGAGACGAGGGCCTTCGTCGACGTACCGAAGGATGCCCACGTGGAGCGGGCCGTGTCGTAGTTCGTCTCGTCCGAGGCCGCGATGCGGACGCCCGTCAGGCCGCGGCCGTCCAACTCGCTGCGCATGTACGGGAGTACGGCCGTCTGGACCGCCGGGTCCAGGTGGCAGCCCTCCTGGGTGCCGGTCGCCGTCCACCAGCTCGACGCCGGCTCGTTGAAGGGGTCGACCGTCGCGAAGTTCACGCCCCAGTTGTTCTTGGCGTACAGGGCCGTGGCCGCCAAATGGGAGGCGTGCTGGCGGTAGTTCCAGGTCTGGAGGTTGTTGCCGCCGTCCGCCGCACCGGACGGGTTGTGGTTGGAACACATCCACCACATGGGGGAGTTGGCGAAGAGTTCCGTGGTCGCGCCGCGAGCCGTCGCCTTCACCAGCATCGCGCGCTGGTTCGCGTCCGCGCTCCAGTCCCAGGCCGAGGAGGTGGGGTCCTCGTTGTTCCAGTCCTGCCAGAAGCCCTCGATCTGCTTGAAGCCGGGGATGTTCGGCGACTCGGCCATCGTCTCGCCGTTCACGCTGTTCCAGCTGCACGCGCCGAGGTTGTACCGGGCGATGTTGAGGCCGAGGCCGGGGAGGGTCGTGCCGTTGTACGTCACCGAGTTGGTGGTGAAGAACAGGTCGGCGAAGTCGTTCCGGTTGCCGAAGACGTTCGCCCACCAGGCCAGGGACGTGCCCCAGCCCTCCCAGGTGCCGTACGACGTGCCGGGGTTGACGGCGATGGTGGCGTCCGCGTGGGCGGTGCCCGTCGCCAGGGCGCTGCCGAGGAGTGCGCCGCCCGATGCCGCCAGCAGAGTTCTACGTCGGATCATGACTTCTCCGCTTCGCTCAACGGCCGGTGTCGGCGCTGTCGTCGTCGAACCGGCTCCGTGGCTTGTCCCGTTCGTGCCGTCAGGAAGCATCGGGTGTGGCGTGTGAGGTTGTCGAGGTTTCTGACAGCCCTTTCTCAAACCTGTGGAGGAAGGGCTGGGGAAGCGTTCGGAGGGTCGGACGCGGCCGGGACGGGCGGGTGTTGGGAGGGCGTGAGGGCTGGGTCGGGACGGTGCCGGGACAGGCGTCGCGACTGGTGTGCGTACGGCTCTGGAGACCTCGCGCCCCGCCCTTTATCGTGCGGGCGCCCCCCTCGTGCGGGCGGCCCGGCGAAGGAGGCTCACGGATGGTGCGGGTTCGCGTCGTGCGGCACAGCGGGCTTCGGCGGCGGGCCCTTCGGCGCCGCGTGCTGTGGGGTGGCGGGGAGGTGCTCGTCACCGTCGGGGTGGTGCTTCTGCTGCTGGTCGTCCACCAGGTGTGGTGGACCAACCGGCAGGCGAGGGAGGGCGCCGGGCGCGAGGTCCGTGCCCTGGAGCGGGCCTGGGACGGCGCGGGCGGCGACTCCCGTACGGCCGTATCGGCGCCGTCGGCCGCGGCCGAACCCCCGCTCGCGGAGGTCCCCGCGGACACCGGGGCGGCCGAGCCCACCGCCGGCACCCGGCGCCGTACCGCGGCCCCGCCCGCCCCCGACTGGTCCCAGGCCTACGCCATCCTGAGCATTCCGCGCCTCGGCCTCCGCGTGCCCGTCGCCGAGGGCGTCGGCAAAGCGGGTGTGCTCAACAAGGGCTACGTCGGCCACTATCCCGGCACCGGGCAGCCGGGCCAGGCCGGCAACTTCGCCGTCGCCGGGCACCGCAACACCCACGGTGAGCCCTTCCGGTACATCAACCGGCTCGCGCCCAAGGACATCGTGCGGGTCGAGACGCGGAGCGCGACCTACACGTACGCCGTCGACCAGACCCTGCCGCGGACCGCAGCCCATGACGGCGGCGTCATCCGGCCCGTCCCGCGCTCCGGCGTCAAGCCGGGCTACGGGTACGAGCGCCCGGGCTACTACCTCACCCTCACCACCTGCACGCCCGAGTACACCTCGAAGTACCGCCTGGTGGTGTGGGGCAAGCTCGTGTCGATGCGCCCGCGCTGAAGCCGCAGCCCTCAGGCTGCCGCCCCCCGCTCCCGCAGCACGCCCACGCTCACCGCCGCCACCAGCGCCAGCCCCGCCGACACCACCATCGCGATGTCCGCGCCCCGTGCCAGGCCGCTCCCGGCGGATGTGGCGAGGGCGATGGTCAGGGCCACTCCGGCGCAGGAGCCGATGTAGCGGAAGGTCTGCTGGGCGCCCGAGCCCATCGCGGCGCGCTGGGCCGGTACGGACTCCACCGCGAGCAGCGGCAGCGCGGCGTTCAGCAGGCCGCTGCCGATGCCGGCCAGCAGCAGACCGGGCAGCAGCCGGGGCCAGGAACCCGCGTCGAGTGCGCCCAGCATCGCCAGGGCGCCGCCCGCGTGGAGGACGAAACCGATCGCCAGCTGCCACCGCGGTGACACCCGGCCGGACAGTCTGCGGGCCTGGAGGGCGACCGCGAAGGACAGGCCGGACCAGAGAAGGAACAGCCATGCCGTGTCCATCGCGGACAGGCCGAGCGTCTGCTGGAGCAGTGCCGGCAGGAAGCTGAACAGGCCGATCACCGCGAGCCCCGTGAACAGGCCGCCGGCGGAGGACGCGAGGAAGCGGGGGCGGCGGAGCAGGGACAGGTCGATCATCGGGGTCGCCGTGCGGCGCTCCACCACGACGAAGAGACCCAGCAGGGCCACGCTCGCCAGGAGCAGCAGGCCCACGGGTGCCCTCAGCCAGCCGTCCCGGCCCAGGGTCAGCGCCGCCACCAGGGCGACCAGGGCCAGCCCGAAGGTGACGGCTCCGGCGAGGTCGGGGCGGCCGCCGCGCGGGGCGCGGGACTCGGTCAGCGTGCGCCCGGACAGGGCCGCCACCATCAGTGCGGCGGCGCCCAGGACGCCGTACCCGATCCGCCAGTTCGGCATCGCGCCGGCGACGACCGGGCCGAGCGCGATGCCGCCGCTCACGAACGCGCCCCAGACGCCGGTCGCGTGCAGGCGGCCGCGTGCGGTCGGGAAGGCGTGGACGATCAGGCCGAGGCTGCTGGCGAGGAGGGCCGCGCTCGCCGCGCCCTGGGCGACGCGGGCCAGCGTGAAGAGCCAGGTGGTCGTCGTCAGGGCGCCCAGGGCGGTGGTGATGCCCAGGGCGAAGGTGCCGGCGACGAAGATCCGGCGGCGGCCGTAGTCGTCGGCGAGGCTGCCGGCCACCAGCAGGAGTGCGGCCAGCCCGAGCGGGGTGCCGTTCAGGAGCCAGGCCTGGGCGGAGAGCGGGGTGTGCAGGGCGGCGGCGGTCTGCGGGAGCGTGACCATCGGCGCGGTGTACGTCATCAGGGCCACGGCGGTGGCGGCGCTGGTGAGGGCGAGCGTGGCACGCGGGTTCGCGGGCTGCTCCGCGGCGGGCGCGGCCGGCGTCTCGGTGGGCGCCGCAGTGAGAGTTCGTTCATTGAACCGGGGCATGTGTCCCACCGTAACATCGTAGGTTCGGTCATTGAACCAAGAAGGTGGAAAGGCGTTACAGTGGGCGCCATGGCACTGGGCAAGGACTACGCGACACAGGAGTGCTCGATCGCCCGGGCACTGGAGATCGTCGGCGAACGCTGGACGCTGCTCGTCGTCCGCGACGCCCTGTACGGCGTCCGGCGCTACAACGACTTCCTCGTCCACCTCGGCATCCCGCGCGCCGTCCTGGCGGCCCGCCTCCAGGCGCTCACCGCGGAGGGCATCCTCGACAAGCGCCGGTACCAGCAGTCGCCGCCGCGCGACGAGTACGTCCTCACTGACCGGGGCATCGCGCTGTGGCCCACCCTGCGCTCGCTCGGCCTGTGGGGCCGCGAGCACTTCGGCGAGGAAAAGTTGCGCGTCTTCCGGCACGCCGACTGCGGCACGGAACTCGGCCCGTACGGCGAATGCCCGGCCTGTGGAACCGTGGTACCCGTTCCGGACGTCGAGATGGTGCCGGGACCCGGACTCGATCCGAACCCGGCGGACCCGGTCAGCCGGGCCCTGCTCGGGCCCAAGCGCCTGCTGCAGCCCATCGAGGCCGAACCGGCCGGCGTGACGGATCCCGGGCATCCTGTATAACGAACGTCAGGACGAGTTCGACTGGACGAGTTCGACCGGGCACGTTCGTCAGGACGAGTTCGGCGGGGCAAGTGCTCACGAGGGGAGGGCCGTCGATGATCCGCAGCTGGACCCGTCTGCGTCCCGCCGCCGTGCTGGTACTGCTCTTCCTCGAGATCGCCCTGCTCGACACCGGCAGCCTCTCCGCGACCGTCGCGCTGGCCGCGACCGCCGCCGCCGGCTCCGCGTTCGCCGTCTGCTCGCTCCTCGCCTCGCGCGCCGCCCCCGCGGTGGCGCCCACGCGCGTGCGCACCGCCATCCGCGACCGGGCCCGCCGTACGGCATTCCTGCCGCAACGCGACCCCGACGCCTCGGGCCGGCCCCGGCCCCGGGCACCCGGACACGCCCTCCCGGCGACCGCCGCGTAGGGCACGCACCCGAACCAGCTCCCACGTGTGACCCCGCGCGGGTCGTCATGCCGCCATGCCGATTTCCGGCATTTCTCTCATTCCACCGGCACGACGAGACCCTCGGAGGGCTCACCCATGTCCGTTTTCGCCGACCTTGTTCAGCAACTCGCCGACCTGCTCCAACCACTGTTCGGCGCCACCGCGGCCGCCGCCGCGATCGTCCTGTTCACCGCGCTCGTACGGCTGCTCGTGCATCCGCTGTCCCGGGCCTCAGCGCGCGGGCAGAAGGCGCGGGCCGAGCTCCAGCCGAAGATCGCCGAGCTGCGCAAGAAGCATGGGAAGAACCCCGAGCGGCTCCAGCAGGCCGTGCTGGAGCTGCACACCAAGGAGAAGGTGTCGCCGCTGTCCGGGTGCCTGCCCAGCCTGTTCCAGCTGCCCGCCTTCTTCCTCCTCTACCACCTGTTCTCGAACACGACGATCGGCGGGAAGGCGAACGAGCTGCTGTCGCACCAGCTCTTCGCCGCGCCCCTCGGGGACCGGTGGGCGGACGCGCTCGGCGACGGTGGTGCGTTCGGGGGTGCCGCGCTCGTGTACGTCGGGCTGTTCGTGGTCGTCGCCTGCGTCGCCGCGTTCAACTACAGCCGTACGAAGCGGATGATGGCCGCGAATCCGGCGGTGCCGGTGGTCGACGGGGAGCCGGTGCCGGGGATGGGGGCCATGAGCAAGGTCATGCCGTTCATGTCCTTCTTCACGCTCTTCACCGTGGCGGTGGTGCCGCTGGCGGCCGCGTTGTACGTCGTGACCAGTACGACGTGGAGCGCGGTGGAGCGGGCTGTCCTCTATCGCTGACCGAGCCCCGCCGCTGACCGGTGCGGACCCGTCGCGGCCGCGACCTGGGGTCCGCCGTCCTCCGAGCCTACGGTCCAGTACGTGAACCGGGTATTGCGGACTGGCCGTAGACCTTGGAGGATCGACCAGTCCTCCGATGGCTGCACCCGTCGGCGGGCGCCCCGCGATCGAGGGAGATTGTGATCATGAAGCTGCTGCGAGTCGGTACGGCAGGAGCGGAGCGGCCCGCGCTGCTCGACGCCGAGGGGACCCTGCGGGACCTGTCGGGCGTCGTGCCGGACATCGACGGAGCGCTGCTCGCCGACGCCGCCGCGCTCGGCCGGATCCGCGCGGCGGCGGACGCCGGTGAGCTGCCCGAGCTGGACGCCACCGGGCTGCGGGTCGGGCCGCCGCTGGGGCGCATCGGCAAGGTCGTGTGCATCGGGCTGAACTACCACGACCACGCCCGCGAGACCGGCGCCGAGCCGCCCGCCGAGCCGGTCATCTTCTTCAAGGCCGCGGACACGGTCGTCGGACCGAACGACACGGTGCTGGTCCCTCGCCGGTCGACCAAGACCGACTGGGAGGTCGAGCTCGCGGTCGTCATCGGACGTACGGCCCGGCATGTGGAGTCGGCCGAGGAGGCGCTCGCGCATGTCGCCGGGTACGCGGTGGCGCACGACGTGTCCGAGCGGGAGTTCCAGATCGAGCGGGGCGGGACCTGGGACAAGGGCAAGAACTGCGAGACGTTCAACCCGCTGGGGCCCTGGCTGGTGACGGCGGACGAGGTGCCGGACCCGCAGAACCTCGCGCTGAAGCTGTGGGTCAACGGCGAGCTGAAGCAGGACGGCACCACGGCCGAGCAGATCTTTCCCGTCGCCGAAGTCGTGCGGTACGTCAGCCAGTTCATGACGCTGTATCCCGGGGACGTCATCAACACGGGGACGCCGGCGGGGGTTGCCATGGGGCGGCCCGAGCCGAAGCCGTATCTGCGGGCCGGGGACGTGGTGGAGCTGGAGATCGAGGGGCTCGGTCGGCAGCGGCAGGAACTCAAGAACGCCTAGGGAGTGGGGACTGCGCGCGGTACGGCGGCTGCGGGCCTTCCGTGGCTGGTCGCGCAGTTCCCCGCGCCCCTGAAAGACAAGGGCGCTGCCCTTACCGCTTCTCCAGGAAGTGCTCCAGCGCCTCCACCACCATGCGGTGGTCCTCCAGTTGGGGCAGGCCGCTCACCGTCACCGACCCGATGACGCCCGCGCCCTCGACGTTGATGGGGAAGGAGCCGCCGTGGGCCGCGTAGGTGTCGGGGTCCAGGCGGGAGGAGTCCTCGAAGGTCGTGCCCTTGGCGCGGAAGCGGGCGCCGACGACGTAGGAGGACGTGGCGTAGCGCTCCACCACCCGGCGCTTGCGGGCGATCCAGGCGTCGTTGTCGGGGGTGGAGCCGGGCAGGGCCGCGTGGAAGAGCTGCTGGCCGGCCCGGTGGATGTCGATGGCGACCGGAGCCTGGCGCTCGCGGGCCATCTCGACGAGGAGGGAGCCGAGCGCCCACGCGTCCTCGTAGGTGAACTGCCGGAAGACCAGGCCACGTTCCTGGGCCTCCAGCTCCTCCAGGGGCGGGGTGATCTCCGGGTGGAACTTCGGGGTGATCTCCGGGTTGTGCGTCTTGTTGGTCATCACAGCTTCACCACCACTGCGTCGCGTGCCGAACGGTGTGCCGCTTCCAGGACGTCGAGGGCGGATGCCGCCTCCAGGGCCGTCACCGGGTTGGGGCCGCCGTCCAGCAGGGCCTTTGCCACGGCCGCATAGTAGGCGGGGTAGTCGCCTGGGAGGGTGGGTTCGACGCGTCCGCCTCCCGTCAAGGGAGACTCGCCGGAACCGACCGGGCCCCACAGTGACTCGGGTTCCGTGCCCCAGCCGGCCGTCGTGTCCGGGCGCTGCCCCTCGCGCAGCGCCGCCTCCTGCGGGTCCAGGCCGTACTTGACGTAGCCCGCCTTCGAGCCCAGCACCCGGAAACGCGGGCCCAGTTGGGCGGTCGTCGCGGAGGCGTACAGGTGGGAGCGGACGCCGTTCGCGTGCGTGAGCGCGATGAACGTGTCGTCGTCCGTCTCCGCGCCGGCGCGGCGGACGACCGCCTCGGCGTACACCTGCGTGACCGGGCCGAAGAGGACCAGAGCCTGGTCGACGACATGACTGCCGAGGTCGTACAGCAGACCTCCGATCTCTGTCGGGTCGCCGGACTCCCGCCAGCCGCCCTTGGGCTGCGGACGCCAGCGTTCGAAGCGGGACTCGAAGCGCCATACGTCGCCCAGTTCGCCCTCGGCCAGGAGCTTGCGCAGCGTCAGGAAGTCGTTGTCCCAGCGGCGGTTCTGGAAGACCGACAGGAGCAGGCCGCGCTCCTCGGCCAGCGCCGCCAGCTCGCGTGCCTCGGCCGCGGTGCCGGCGATCGGCTTGTCGACGACGACGGGGAGGCCCGCCTTCAGGGCGGCGGTCGCCAGCGGGACGTGCGTCTTGTTGGGGGACGCGATGACGACCAGGTCGAGGTCGTCGGCGCGGGCGAGCAGTTCGTCGGGCGTGGCGGCGACGCGTACGTCCGGGTGCTCGGTGCGGGCCTGCTTCTGCCGCTCGGGGTTCGACGTGACCACCGTGTCCAGGGCGAGCCCCTCGGTGGTGGCGATCAGCGGGGCGTGGAAGACGGAGCCTGCGAGGCCGTAGCCGACCAGGCCGACGCGGAGGGGAGTAGCACTCATGAAACCCACTTTCGCAACGCTGTTGCCAAAGTGCAAGCGCCGGGGACAATGGGTGCGTGAAGCATGGTGTGGACAGTGGCTTGAACGGTGGCGTGGTGGGTGGCGTGAATCTGGGCGCCCTGCGCAGTCACAACACCGCGCTCGTGCTCGACCTGCTGCGCACGGCCGGTCCCGAGGGCATCAGCCGGCTCGAGCTCGCCGAGCGCACCGGCCTCACCCCGCAGGCGGTCAGCAAGATCACCGCCCGGCTGCGGGAGGACGGGCTCGTGGCGGAGGCGGGGCGCCGGGCGTCGACGGGAGGCAAGCCGCGCACGGTGCTGCGGCTGGTACCGGAGGCCGGGTATGCGGTCGGCGTGCACCTGGACCGGGACGAGCTGACGGCCGTGCTCTGCGATCTGACCGGTGCCGTGATCGCCCGGCGCCGGGCCCCGCTGGACCTGGGGGCCGGTGCGGAGACGGTCGTCGAGCGTGCTGTGCGGGAGGTGGGGGAGTTGGTGGCCGGGGATGGTCGGCGGGGTGCCGTGCTCGGCGTCGGCGTGGCGCTGCCCGGGCCGCTCGACCACCGGCGCGGTGTGCTCCACCGGGTCACCGGGTTCCCGGAGTGGAACGGCTTCCCGCTGCGCGACGTGCTCGCCCGGCGCCTCTCGTTGCCGGTCGTGGTCGACAAGGACACCAACGCGGCGGCGCTCGGGCTTGCGGTGCGCGGTGCGGTTGGGGGTGCGGCGGCGTCCGGCACGGCCGCGCCAGTCACGGCCGGGTCCGGCGGCGCCGCACCCGTCATTGCCGGGGCCGACGCGAGCGCCTCCGGGACGAGCGGCTCCGGCACCACCACGCCTGTCACTGCCGCGTCCGGCGCCTCTGCGTCCGGCGCCTCCGCGTCGGGTGTCCCTGCTTCGGGTGTCTCCGCGTCGGGTGTCTCCGCGTCGGGTGTCCCTGCTTCGGGTGTCTCCGCGTCGGGTGTCTCCGCGTCGGGTGTCCCTGCTTCGGGTGTCTCCACTTCGGGTGTCTCCGCGTCGGGTGTCTCCGCTTCGGGTGTCCCTGCTTCGGGTGTCTCCGCGTCGGGTGTCTCCGCGTCGGGTGTCCCTGCTTCGGGTGTCTCCGCGTCGGGTGCCTCCGCCTCGGGCGCCCCCGCGTCCGGCGCCTCCGCTTCCGCCGCCTCCTTCGCCTACCTCCACTTCGGCGCCGGCCTCGGCGGCGGGCTGGTCATCGGGGGAGCGGTGCATCGCGGGACCCGTACCGGGGCTGGGGAGTTCGGGCATCAGGTCGTCCAGCTGGACGGCCCGCCCTGCGGGTGCGGCAACCGTGGGTGTGTCGAGGCGTTGTGCCTGGCCGCCGTGGCCCGCGGTGACCTGGCGGAGGCGGCCCGAGTGCTCGGCACGGCCGCGGGCAACCTGGTCGCGCTGCTCGACGTCGACCTCGTGCTGCTGGGCGGCCGTACGGTCGCCGCCGCGCCGGAGACCTTCGTACGCGGTGTCGCCGCCGTTCTCGACGAGCGTGCCCGGCGCGCGGGCGAGGACGCCGTGCCGGTGCGGGTCGCCGCAGGCGGGGAGCGCGGGGTCGCCGAGGGGGCGGCCCAGTTGCTGCTGGCGCCGCTGTTCGGGCGGGCCGAGGGGTGAGGGCGGCGGCGTTGAGGCTCGTGGCTGCGCCCTCGGTCCCCGCGGCGGGCGTCCGCTGATCGAGCGGACTTGCGAAGCGGTACGGAATGGCATCGCCGGGAACCCGCCCCCACCCGGCATGGTCATGTGTTCATGCGACTGCACTCACCCGCCTCCCTCTGCCTCGCAGCAGCCGCCCTCCTCGCCGCGGCGCCCCCGGTGCACGCGGCGCCCTCGGCCGAGCTGCCCAGCTGCGCCACCGACGACCGGGCCTTCCCCCTCACGACCCGCCTCCACGGCGGCCCCGACTCCTACGTGGCCGGCGGCGGATTCGGCACCTGGTACCTGGACCTCACCAACAAGACCGGCCGGACCTGCACCGGCATCCACCCCGTCGTCGTCCTCATCGACGCCGAGCGGGCCCTCAAGCCGTCCCAGCCCCGCCTGGAGTTCTACGGCAGCCCGAGCGGCAGTCCGAGCAGCAGCCCGAAGGGCGGCACGGACGGCGGCCCGGACCGGGCCCGCCCCCACCCCGTCCGCTTCGAGACCACCGACGAGGACGAACTCGTCGGCGCCTTCGGCGGGTCCGGCGACTTCCCCGGCTTCACCGTCGGCCCCCGCAGGACGGTCACCGTGAAGGTCCGGCTCGCCGTCACCTCGGACGCCGTACCGAACAAGGTCACGGCCAACGCGGCCGTCGTCCAGCGTCACGAGGGCGACGGTGACTGGGTCGGCCAGTCCAACGACTACCGCTTCACCATCGACGCCGACCCGGCAGACCCGGCCCACCCGACCGGTAAGGCCGAGCCGGCCGACCCGGCCTCTCCCACCGACCCGGCCGACCGCGAGTCCTCGGCCTCCCCGGCCGCCTCCGCCGCGGCGAACCCCTCGGCGACCCCCGGCGCCGACAACCCCCGCGGCCATCTCAGCCTCGCCGACGAACTGGCCCGTACCGGCCTCACACCCCCCGGTGCCACCTTCGCCACCACCGCGGCCCTCCTCCTGGCCGGCATCACGCTGCTCGTCGCCCGGAGGCGCCGCTGAGGGTGCCCGCCCCGTCTGCGACGATCCCTGCGTGGACTACCCGAACAACCAGGCCCCCGGCGCCCCCGTGCGCCAGGGCATCCCGGAGCACGGCCGGATCCCGAAGTACTACGCGGTGAAGGCCCGGCTCGACCTCCTCGTCGGCGAACTCGGCGAGGGCGACCCCCTCCCCACCGAGCGCGACCTCTCCGAGGAGTACGAGGTCGCCCGCGAGACCGTCCGGCAGGCGATCCGCGAACTGGTGCTGGAGGGCAAGCTGCGGCGGCGGGGACGGGGCACGGTCGTCGCCGGGCCCAAGCTCGAACAGCCCCTCTCCCTCGCCAGTTACACCGAGGGCGTACGGCGGCAGGGCCGCACCCCCGGCCGTAGCCTCGTCACCCTCGACCGCTTCCCCTGCCCCGCCGCCCTCGCCGCCGAGACCGGCCTCGTACGCGGCGAGCCCGTCTGGCACATGGAGCGCGTCCTGCTCGCCGACGACGAGCGGGTCGGCCTGGAGAGCACGTACGTCGCCGTCGCCCGGGTGCCCCGGCTGGACGCCGACTTCGACCCCGACTCCTCCTTCTACGCCTTCCTGCACGGACAGGGCATCGTCTTCGGCGACGCCGACGAGCGCCTGGAGACCGTGCTGGCGACCCCGCGCGAGGCGCTGCTCATCGGGACTCCGCCCGCCCTCCCGATGCTGCTGATCCACCGGGTCTCACGGGACACCGAAGGGGAACCGCTGGAGCGGGTGCGGACGCTGTTCCGGGGGGACCGGTTCTCGTTCACCACCCGTTTGCGCGGCTGAAAAGTCCGGAATTCCACCCGTTCGCCATGCCATCGAATATCACGAAAGAGTAACGGGTCTAGCCCAAACGTGATGGCCAGTTCACGCTCTCGTTGTCAGCCGGACCCTTCCGGTTACCCGATCCCGAGGAGCGTGGCCGTCGTGAGAGTGATAGTCGTCGGAGCCGGCGTGGTGGGCACCATGCACGCCTGGCAAGCAGTGGAACGCGGCCACGAGGTCGTACAGATCGAGCGCGAGGCGGAGGCTCGCGGCGCGTCGTTGCGCAACTTCGGACAGATCTGGGTGAGCGGACGCGCGGGCGGCGAGGAGCTGCGGACCGCGCTCAGGGCCCGGGAGATGTGGGAGGAGATCGGAGCCCGCGTGCCGGGCCTCGGCTTCCGGCCGAACGGCTCTCTGACCCCCGTCCGCGGCGACCTGGAGCTCGCCGTCGCCGAGGCCGCCGTGGCGCGCGAGGACGCCGCCGCCCGCGGACACAAACTGCTGACGCCCGACGAGGCGCGTGCCGTGAACCCCGCCCTGCGTGGCGACTTCACCGCCGCCCTGTACTGCGAGCGGGACGCCGCCGTCGAGCCGCGCACCGCACAGCTCGCCCTGCGCGAGGAACTGCTGAAGTCCCCGAACTACACCTTCAGGCCCGGCCGGGAGGTCCGCGAGGTCATCGGCGGCAGCGCCGTCCGCGACGACCACGGGGACGTCCACAGCGGTGACGTCGTCGTCCTGTGCACGGGCGCCTGGCTCGGCGGCCTGGTCCGCGAGCTGGCGGGCCCCGACCTGCCCGTGCGCCGCGTCCGCCTGCAGATGATGCAGACCGCCCCGCTGGGCGAGCCGCTGACCACCTCGGTCGCCGACTCGGACAGCTTCCGCTACTACCCGGCGTACGCCTCCGCCGCGCTCGACGCCCTCAACGCCGGTCAGGCGCAGGCCGAGACCGCCGCGGCCCACCGGATGCAGCTGCTGATGGTGCAGCGCGCCGACGGCGGGCTGACCATCGGCGACACCCACGAGTACGAGCACCCCTTCGCCTTCGACACCCTCGAGGACCCCTACGACCACCTCACCGAGGTCGTCGAGTCCCTCCTCGACCGCCCGCTGCCGAAGATCCGGCGCCGCTGGGCCGGGGTGTACGCGCAGTGCACGGACACCTCCCGGGTCGTGCACCGGCAGCAGGTGTGCGACGGGGTGTGGCTGGTGACCGGGCCCGGCGGGCGCGGGATGACCTGCTCGCCCGCGATAGCCGAAACGACCGCGAACGAATTGGGTTGGTGAAGAAGTTGACGAACAATCAGCACACGCGGCTGGTCGTGCTCGACATGGCCGGCACGACCGTCGCCGACGGCGGCCTCGTCGAGCGGGCCTTCGCGGCGGCCGCCTCGGAACTGGGCGTCGAGCCCGGCTCCCCGGACCACGCCGACAAGCTCGCCTACGTACGCGCCACCATGGGCGAGTCCAAGATCTCCGTCTTCCGGCATCTGTTCGGCGAGGAGGAGAAGGCGCAGCGCGCCAACGCCGCCTTCGAGAAGGCGTACGGCGCACTCGTCGACGGCGGGCTCGTCGCGCCGATCCCCGGCGCCCGCGAGGCCATCGAGGAGCTCCGGGCCGGCGGTCGCACCGTCGTGCTGAGCACCGGCTTCGCCCGCGTCACCCAGGACGCGATCCTCGACGCGCTCGGCTGGCAGGACCTCGTCCCCCTCACCCTGTGCCCGGCCGACGCCGGGGGCCGGGGGCGGCCGTACCCGGACATGGTCCTCACCGCGCTCCTGCGGACGGCGGCCGCCGACGACGTCCGGGAGATCGCCGTCGCCGGCGACACCTCCTACGACATGCTCAGCGGCGTCCGCGCCGGCGCGGGCCTGGTCGCCGGTGTCCTGACCGGCGCGCACGACGCGGACGCGCTGCGGGCGGCCGGCGCGACCCATGTCCTCGGCTCCGTCGCGGAGTTGCCAGGAGTGCTGACATGAGCGGCATCCGCTTCGACTCCGTCAGCGTCGCCTACGACGGCAACGTCGTCCTCGACTCCCTCGACCTCACCGTCGAGCCCGGCGAGGTCATGGCGCTGCTCGGGCCGTCCGGATCCGGCAAGACCACCGCGCTGCGGGCGGTCGCCGGGTTCGTACGGCCCGCCTCCGGGCGGGTGTTCCTCGGCGGACAGGACGTGACGGACCTGCCGCCGTACCGGCGGGGCATCGGGATGGTCGTCCAGCAGTACGCGCTCTTCCCGCACATGCGGGTCGAGGAGAACGTCGCCTTCGGACTGAAGGCGCAGAAGGCCCCCAGGGTCTCCAAGGCCGAGATCCGCACCCGGGTCGCCGAGGCCCTGGAGATGACGGGCATGGCCGCCTACGCCCGCCGCCACCCGCGCGAGCTGTCCGGCGGCCAGCAGCAGCGCGTCGCCATCGCCCGCGCGCTCGCCATCCGCCCCGGCGTCCTCCTCCTCGACGAACCGCTCTCCGCCCTCGACGCCCGCCTGCGCTCCGGCATGCTCGCCGAACTGGCCCGGCTGCACCGCGAGTTGCCCGACGTCACGATCCTGTACGTCACCCACGACCAGGTCGAGGCCCTCACCCTCGCCGACCGGATCGCGGTGATGGACAGCGCCCGCCTCCAGGCCTGCGGCACCCCGCGGGAGCTGTACCGGGCGCCCGCCGACGAGTTCACCGCGTCCTTCGTCGGGAACGCCAACCTGCTGCCGGTGACGGTCGGTTCGGGCGGCGTCGCCTTCGGCGGCGGCGAGCTGAAAGTGGACACGGAGGGCGCGGCGCCGGGTGCGAAGGCGACGCTCTGTATACGGCCCCACCTCGTCGGCCTCGGCGACGGACCCAACGGGCTTTCCGGGACCGTGACCGAGATCCAGTGGCGCGGGTCCACCCATCGGCTGTACGTCGAGGTCGAGGGCCACCGGGTCATCGCCGACCTGCGCGAACTCAGGGACCCGCCCACTCACGGCGACGAGGTGACCCTGCACTTCTCCCCGGACGACGCGGTACTGCTGGCCGCAGGAGGGAGCCATGTCTGAGGTCGTTCGTCGGCTGAGGGTAGGTCGTGGCTGGTCGCGCCCGCGCGGCGGTAGCCGCAAATCCAACAGGCCCCCGCGCCCCTGGTTGGCTGCCATCCCGCCGGTCGCCTTGCTCTCCGTCCTTTTCCTCTACCCCCTCGCCCTCGTGGTCCAGCAGTCCCTCCAGCCGGACACCGGCGGTACCTCGCTGGAGCCGTACGCCGACGTCTTCGCCTCCGACGCCTTCCGTGAGGCGCTGTGGACCACCGTGTGGCTGGCCGTCGGCTCGACCGTCGGGTGTCTGGTCCTCGGATTCGTGATCGCGCTCGTCATCGCCTTCGTGCCCTTCCCCGGGGCACGGGCGGTGGCCCGCTTCATCGACGTCTTCCTGTCCTTCCCGTCCTTCCTGATCACGCTGGCCCTGCTGTTCATCTACGGCACGGTCGGCATGGCCAACGGCCTGTGGACCGACGTCACCGGCGCCCAGGACGGTCCCTTCCAGTTCCTCACCACGCCCTGGGGGGTCCTGCTCGCCGAGATCACGTACTTCACGCCGTTCGTCGTACGACCGCTGCTCGCGGCCTTCTCCCAGCTGGACACCGCCCAGCTGGAGGCGGCCGGTTCGCTCGGCGCGCGCCCGCTGCGCATCATCCGCCGGGTGATCCTCCCCGAGGCGCTGCCCGCCCTCGCCGCGGGCGGCAGCCTCGTGCTGGTGCTGTGCCTCAACGAGTTCGGCATCGTCCTGTTCACCGGCGCGAAAGGCGTCACGACCCTGCCGATGCTCGTCTACAGCAAGGCGATCCTGGAGTCCGACTACCCGGGCGCGTGCGTGGTCGCCGTCGTCAACGTCCTGATCTCCGTGGGCCTCTACGGCCTCTACCGGGTGGTGAGCCGCCGTGCTCGTGCATAGCCGCGGGGCCAAGTGGGCCGTATGGGCCCTGTTCCTCGTCCTGTTCCTGCCCCTGTTCGCCCTTCCGCTCCTCGTCGTCCTCGGTGCCTCCTTCGCCACCAACTGGTCGAGCGTGCTGCCCTCCGGCTTCACGACCGGCCACTACGGCGCAGCCACCCGCGGCGAGGCCCTCCAGGCCCTCACCACCAGCCTGGTCACGGCCGCCGCCGCGAGCCTGCTCGCCCTGGCCGCCGGGACCTGGGCGGCCCTCGCGGCGGCGGCGCTGAAGAAGCGTCACCGCCGGGTCATGGACGCGCTCTTCGTCCTCCCGGTAGCCGTGCCCTCGGTCGTCGTCGGCCTGGCGATCCTGGTCGCCTTCTCAGAGCCGCCGTTCCTGCTCAACGGCACCCGCCAGATCGTGATCCTCGCCCACACCGTCCTGGTCACCGCCTTCGCCTACCAGTCCGTGTCCGCCGCCCTCGCCCGCCTCGACCCGGCGTACGAACAGGCCGCCGCCTCCCTCGGCGCCCGGCCCGCGTACGTGCTGTGGCGGGTCAGGCTCCCCCTCCTGCTGCCGTCCCTCACCGCTGCCGCCGGCCTCTGCTTCGCCCTGTCCATGGGCGAGTTGAGCGCCACGATGATGCTCTACCCGCCCGACTGGACCCCGTTGCCCGTCCTGATCTACGCGGCCACCGACCGCGGTGCCCTCTTCGCCGGCTCCGCCCTCGCGGTGGTCCTGATGACGGCGACCCTGCTCGCGCTGTTCGCCGTCTCCCGCATCCGCACCCGAGCCTCCTACCGCTGACCCGCAGCCCCGGCTCGCCCCGCCGATCCCGCTCGCAAGAACCCTCAACGCGCAAGGAGTTCCTCCGCCATGCCCAGAAACAGCCTCAGGCTCGCCATAGCCCTCTCCCTCCTCACCACCCCGGTCCTGTCCGCCTGCGGCGGTAACTCCGCGGCCGCCGACGAGAAGGTCGTCACCGTCTACAGCGCCGACGGACTCAAGGGCGAGAACGGCGACGGCTGGTACGACCGGATCTTCAAGGACTTCGAGAAGCAGACCGGCATCAAGGTCGAGTACGTCGAGGGCGGCTCGGGCGAGATGGTGCAGCGCGCCGCCCGCGAGAAGGGCAACCCGCAGGCCGACGTGATCGTCACGCTCCCGCCCTTCATCCAGCAGGCCGACGGCAAGGGCCTGCTGCAGAAGTACGCCCCGAAGGGCGCCGACCAGGTCAGCGCCGCCGACAAGGCCACCGACGCGACCTGGACCTCGGTCGTGAACAACTACTTCGGGTTCATCTACAACAAGAACCAGCTGAAGCAGGCGCCCACCACGTGGGAGGAGCTGCTGGAGGGCACGTACAAGAACAAGCTCCAGTACTCCACCCCGGGCGTCGCCGGCGACGGAACGGCCGTGCTCATCAAGGCCATGCACGACTTCGGCGGCGAGAAGCCCGCCATGGACTACCTCCGCAACCTCCAGTCCAACAACGTCGGACCCTCCGCCTCCACCGGCAAGCTCGCGCCCAAGGTCGACAAGGGTGAACTGCTCGTCGCCAACGGTGACGTCCAGATGAACTTCGCCCAGTCCAAGACCATGCCGAACCTCGGCATCTGGTTCCCTGCGAAGGACGGCGGCAAGCCCACCACCTTCGCCCTGCCCTACGCCGCCGGTCTCGTCACCGACGCCCCCCACACCGAGAACGGCAGGAAGCTCCTCGACTTCATGCTGAGCCAGGACGCCCAGAAGCAGGTCAGCGAGATCGGCGGCGGCTTCAGCGCCCGCCAGGACGTCAAGGCCACCGACGCCAACGCCACCGCGCTCGCCGAGATCATCGCCGGAGTCGAGGTCTTCGAGCCCGACTGGGACGACATCGACAAGAACCTGACCTCGTACGTCGACGCCTGGAAGTCGGCCACCGACAGCTGACCCACCCCGTACGGACCGCACCACGCAACGCCCCTGGCACCACACCGGGGGCGTCGCCATGCCCGCTCGCACCCGCTCAGGAGGATCACGTGACGTCACACCTGTCCCGCCGCACCGTCCTCACCACCACCTCGGCGACCGCCGCCACCCTGGCACTCGGCGCCTCCACCGCGCCCGGCGCCCACGCCCTGCCCACGCTCCCCAACGGCACCAGCAAGGACAAGGTGCTCGTCATCGGCATGGACGGCCTGCGGCACGACCGCATCGACGCGGCCGACGCCCCGCACCTGAAGGCCATGATGAGCGAGGGCACGTACGGCACCTCGCTGCTGTACTCGGGCCCGATGGCCGCCACCTCCTCGGGACCCGGCTGGTCCACCATCGCCACCGGCGTCTGGCCCGACAAGCACGGCGTGAAGGACAACACCTTCATCGGCAAGAACTACGCCCGCTACCCCGGCTTCCTCGCCCGCCTCGCCCAGGTCCGGCCCGCCCTGTCCACCTACGCCGCCGTCGACTGGAAGCCCCTGGACACCCAGGGCACCGTCACCCCCGGCGCGGACGCCAAGCTGGTCCTCGACGGCGACGCCGACGGCTACTCCGGGCACGACGCGACCCTCGCCGCCGAGACCGAGGCGCTGCTGCGCAACCAGAACCCGGACGTCCTGTTCGTCTACTTCGGCCAGTCCGACATCGTCGGCCACAACCAGGGCGCGGGCAGCCAGGCCTACCTCGACCAGATCGCCGTCCAGGACGCGTTCGTCGGCCGGCTGCGTGCCGCGATCAAGGCCCGGCCCGGCTACGCCTCCGAGCGCTGGACGGTCATCGTCGCCACCGACCACGGCCACACGGACCCGGGCGGCCACGGCGGGTCCTCGATCGAGGAGCGGCGTACGTTCGTCCTCGCCACCGGCCCCGGTATCGCCGCGGGCGCCCGTCCCATCGACACCCGGCTCGTCGACGTCGTCCCCACCGTTCTGGGGCAGCTCGGCATCCCCGTCGACCCCGCCTGGGGCCTGGACGGCAAGCCGGTCCAGGAGCGCTCCGGCGACCCCTTCGACACACTCACCCTGTCCACCCGTACGGACGAGACGGGCATCCCGTCGACCGTCCGCGGCTACACGCACACCCCGCCCAGCGGCTGGTCCGTCATCAACAACGCCATGGGCACCGGCGGCATGACCGAGTGGCGCGGCTGGGCGTTCGCCACCGACGAGTTCTGGTCCCGCACCCAGCGCGACCAGTGGCGTGAGCTCAACGTCCGTGCCCGCGGCGTCTTCGCGGTCGCCGACTCCGACGAGTGGGCCGACAAGAGCTTCTCGGGCCCGTACGACTCGACGCTGGTGACGCCGGCGTACGACGTCACCGGGCGGACCCGGGTGCGGCTGGACTTCACGACCCTCTACCGGCAGGAGGGCTCCCAGACGGCCCAGATCCTCGCGTCCTTCAACGGCGGCACGCCCACCGTCGTCAAGAGCTACACCTCCGACGTCGTCTCGCAGCCGCAGTCCGTTTCCGTCGACGTCCCCGCCGGGGCGTCCAGCGTGAGCTTCCGGTTCCGCTACACCGGGTCCAACAACTGGTACTGGGTGATCGACGGGGTCAGGATCAGCCACTCCTGATTACTCTGGGGGCGTCGGTACGCCGTGGTTCCGGCGCCCCCAGCTCATCCCGTACGCAGGCCAGGAGCACAGCAACATGGCAGACCGCAAGCCCATCGATTCTTGGCTCACCGACATGGACGGCGTGCTCATCCACGAGGGCGTCCCGATTCCCGGCGCCGACGCCTTCATCAAGAGGCTGCGCGAGTCCGGCAAGCCCTTCCTCGTCCTCACCAACAACTCGATGTACACCCCGCGCGACCTGCACGCCCGGCTGAACCGCATGGGCCTGGAGGTGCCGATCGAGAACATCTGGACCTCGGCGCTGGCCACGGCCAAGTTCCTCGACGTCCAGCGCCCGGGCGGATCGGCGTACGTCATCGGCGAGGCCGGCCTGACCACCGCGCTGCACGACATCGGGTACATCCTCACCGACCACGACCCGGACTACGTCGTCCTCGGCGAGACCCGCACCTACTCCTTCGAGGCCATGACCAAGGCCGTCCGGCTGATCAACGCCGGCGCCCGTTTCATCTGCACCAACCCCGACGAGACGGGGCCGTCGACCGAGGGCCCGCTGCCCGCGACCGGCGCCGTCGCCGCGCTGATCACCAAGGCGACCGGCAAGCAGCCGTACTTCGCGGGCAAGCCGAACCCGCTGATGATGCGGACCGGCCTGAACGCCATCGGGGCGCACTCCGAGTCCAGCGCCATGATCGGCGACCGCATGGACACCGACGTGCTGGCCGGCATGGAGGCCGGGATGCAGACGTTCCTGGTGCTCACCGGGCTGACCCGGCCCGAGCAGGTGGAGAACTTCCCGTACCGGCCCTCCAAGGTCGTCGACTCCATCGCGGACCTCGTCGAGCGGATCTGAAACCCGGGGACGGGGAAACGGGGCGCAACACGACCCGTACGGAGCAGTGCGGCCCCGCTGAGGATGCGGGGCCGGTGCCCCGGGGGGAGTCTCCAGGTAACTGGAGGTTCACGATGGGATCACTGCGGGTCACTCTCTGTGCGATGGCCGCCCTGGGCGCGGTCGCCGTCGCTCCGGCGGCATACGCGACGGACGGGGGTGTCTCGGTCAGCCCGTCGTCCCCCCGCCCGGGCGGGGACATCGCGCTGCAAGTGAGCGGATGCCCGGAGCGGGCCGCCGAGGCCGTCTCCGAGGCGTTCGTCGCCGACGCCCGCCTCACCGTCGGCGCCGACGGCACCCTCACCGGCGAGAGCCGCATCCGCTCCACGCTCAAGGCGGGGACGTACGACGTCACGGTCGCCTGCGGGGAGCTGTCCCGCACGGGCGCGGTCACGGTCGCAGGGCCGCAGGGCGCGCGGCACGGGGCGGAGCCGTCGGGCCACGCCTCTCCCGTGGCGCCCGTGCCTGCCGGCGGCGGTGGCACCGCCCGGCTCGCCGTCGTGGACGCCCGTGAGGCCGGCCCCGGCACGGCGCACACGGTGACCGGGCTGATCCTCGCCGGTGTCGCCGCGACCGCCGTGGCGCTGCGCAGCGCCCGCCGCAGCCGCGAGCAGCGCAGGCCGCACCGACCATGACCGAGCACGAACGCCCCGGCTACGGGGGCCGCCTGCTGATGGGCGTGGCCTGGACCGTGCTGTTGCTCGGACTGTGGCTGTGGGGGCGCGAGGTCACCGACGTGCAACAGGGCATCTCCGCACCCGTGGCCGGCGACGTCGCCGCGGTCGGCCGGCCGCCGCAGGTGGACCTGCCGCCCGCCGCCCGCCCGTTGGGCGACGCGCTGCCGCAGCGCCTCGACGTCCCCGGGCTCGGGATCCAGGCCCCGGTGGTCGCCCGGGGTCTCGACCACCACGGCGCCATCGATCCACCGCCGTACGTCCAGGCCGGCGACGTCGGCTGGTACGCGGCGGGGGTGAAGCCCGGAGCCGTCGGGGCCGCGCTGATGGTGGGTCACGTCGACACCGAGAGCCGCCCGGCCGTGTTCCACCGCCTCCGCGCGCTGAAGCCGGGCGCGACGGTGCGGGTGCTCCGCGACGACGGCAAGGTCGCCGAGTTCACCGTGGACGACGTCGACATCGTCCCCCGCGACCGCTTCGACGCCCACCATGCCTACGGCACCCACCACCGGGGCCGCGCCGAACTGCGCCTGCTCACCTGCGGCGGCACCTTCGACCGAACGACCCGCACCTACACGGCGAACGTGATCGTGTCGGCGTACCTCACGGGGTCGGGGCTGTGACGGCCGCAGCCGTTCACCTGGCCCGGCCGACGACCGCTCCCCCGAAGTCGCCGACCGGGCTGGTCCTCGACCGCGCGCGCACGGGCTGCGGGAGTAACCCGGCGACCGGCGCGGGAGGCTTTGAGTGACCAGAGTTGGGGGCTCGTCCGACCGGGGGCTGGGGTCGTCCGGAAATGACTCTAGAGCGGATGGCGGCCGGGGCCTAGAGGAAGTTCGCGGGGGTGCTACGCGCGTCCCCCGTCGTCCGCACGCCCCGCCTCCCGGCGCAGCTCGGCGTCGTCCGCGACCCGGTCGATGACCTCCTGCGCGACCCGGTCCAGCGGCAGCCGGCGCCGGCGTGCGTACTGCCGCATCGCCACGAAGGCGTGGTCGGCCGCGGTGTGCCAGCGCTCGGCCAGCATGCCCTTGGCCTGTTCGACGCGCACCCTGCTGGACAGCGCCTGCTGCAACTGACCGGCGAGGCTGCGGCACTGGACGTACGTCGTGTTGTTCTCCAGGCCCAGGGCCGCGCAGTCGGCGAGGAGCTGGGCCAGCCGCAGCGTCGTACCGTCCTCGGACGGAGGGCCGCCGGTGCGGTCGGCGCCGAAGACGTTGAGCGCGCCGAGCAGCCGGTCCCGGCGGCGCAGCGGGACCGCGTACGTCGTGGCGATGTCGTGGGCGAGCGCCCGCTCCGTGAACTCGGGCCAGCGGGAGTCCGTCCGGGCCGCCCTGATCGAGACCGGCGGCACCGCCAGCCCGGAGCTGTAACTGTCCAGACAGGGCCCGCCGCCGTACTGGGCCCGCAGCAGCTCCAAGGTGATCTCCCGGTCCGCGCCGCCCGCCGCCAGCGACACCGCCCGGCCGTCGTCGATCAGCATGAACCCCGCGCCCCGCGCGGCCAGCAACCCCACGCAGTGGTCGGCGACGCCCGATAAGTAGTGCGCGGCCTCGAAGCCGTCGACGAGCGTGTCCGCCGACTCCACCAACGCCTCCGCCAGCCGGATCTCCCGGGTGCTCCGGTGCATGACCGCACCTCCCCTTCCCCTGTTGCCCTTTTTCCCCTGTCGTTGTGGCAGCCGTCATAGTGGCTGTAACAGCTCCCCGACAAGGCTCGGCGAACTCGTGTGCCCCACGACACGTATGTCAGGATTGAGACTTGGAACAGTGCACCCGAGGGGGAGCTGGATGTACCTGAACAGGGGGGCCTGGCGGGGGGCTCGCGCGCGGACGTCCGCGGTGGTGCTGGGGGCGGCACTGCTGATGGCGGGCTGTTCGTCCTCCGGGGACGGCGACGACCCCGACGACAACGCCGGCGCCGGAATCAGTCAACAGCCCAAGGAGACCGACCCGTTCTGGGTGAACCCGGACGGGAACGCGGCCGAGCAGGTGGCGGCCTATGTGAAGGCCGGCAAGAAGGAGGACGCCGAGGAGATCCGCAAGATAGCGGAGCAGCCGACGGGCGAGTGGATCGGCCCGGAGAGCCCGGAGGAGGAGGCACGCGGCTTCACCGAGGCCGCCGACAAGGCGGGCCGTACGGCCCTGCTGGTCCTCTACAACATCCCGCACCGCGACTGCGGCCAGTACTCGCAGGGCGGCGCCGCCGACGGCAACGCCTACCGGAGCTGGATCGACGGTGTGGCCAAGGGCATCGGGGACCGGGACACGGCGGTGATCCTGGAGCCGGACGCGGTCCTGCACCTGGTCGACGGCTGCACCCCCGGCGAGTTCCACGAGGAGCGCTACGACCTCCTCAAGGGCGCCATCACCAAGCTCAAGTC
Organism: Streptomyces sp. NPDC055013; assembly: GCF_053608645.1. NCBI lineage: Bacteria > Bacillati > Actinomycetota > Actinomycetes > Kitasatosporales > Streptomycetaceae > Streptomyces > Streptomyces sp. NPDC055013. The sequence continues at coordinate 157,735 of NZ_JBSGVW010000014.1, read as the reverse complement.
CCTGAAGAAGACCAAGGTCTACGTCGACGCGGGCAACGCCGGCTGGGGTCACCCCGACCAGATCTTCGAGCCCCTGAAGCGGGCGGGCATCGACCAGGCCGACGGGTTCTCCGTCAACGTCTCCAACTTCTACACGACCGAGGACTCGATCAAGTACGGCAAGGAGCTGTCCACCAAGGTGGGCAACAAGCCGTTCGTCATCGACACCAGCCGCAACGGCAACGGCCCCTACACCGAGGGCAACCCGGACGAGCGCTGGTGCAACCCGCCGGGCCGCGCGCTGGGGGAGACGCCCACGACCAAGACGACCGACCCGCTGGTCGACGCGTACGTGTGGGTCAAGCGCCCGGGCGAGTCGGACGGCGAGTGCAAGGGCGGCCCGAAGGCGGGCGAGTGGTGGGCCCAGTACGCCTTGGGTCTCGCGAAGGCCAGCAAGTAGCTGCTACGTGAATTGGGGCGCCCTCCGTCGCGGAGGGCGCCCCAATTGCGTGTCCGCTACGGGACCCTGACCCACTGCGCCTTGCTCGGCGTGCCCTGGTCGTCCGTCACGAACAGCATGTACCAGCCTGACGGAACCAGATTCCGGTTCGTCGGCACATCCACCGTGATCTTGTCACCGGACTTCTTGAAGTCCAGCTTCACCGACCGCTGGTCCACGTCCGTGACATGCGTCGACGCGCTCGGCCGCATCAGCCGTACGTTCTCGATGGACGAGGCGTGCTGCGAGGTGAACGTGCCCGTCCCACCCCGCTTGATGGTCTGCGGACCACCCGACAGCGACGGCTGCGCGTCCCGGTACAGATACGGCGGCGTGTAGATCTCGATCCGCTGCTCGAACTTGCCCGGCTTGGTGTTGGCCTTGTCGGCGTACAACGAGTCCGAGCCGAAGAACATCACACGGCCGTCGGGCAGCAGGATCGAACCCGAGTGGTAGTTCCGGCCCACCAGCGGGTCGGCGACCCGGTCGAGGGACGTCGCCCCGGGGCGGTAGAGGTGCGCCTGGAGGATGTTGGAGTCGCCGCGGCCCCGGTAGTCCTCGGAGCCACCCGACACCAGCACGGTGTCGTCCGGCAGCACCGAGGCCTGCGGATACCGCGTGCCCTTCTCCAGCGAAGGCCCGTCCACGAACTTCGGGCTGTCGGCCTGCAGGTCGATCAGCCGCGTCTTCTCGCTCGCCTCCTTGGACTCACCGACGCCACCGCCGCCGATCACCATGTACTTCTCGTCCTGCGCGGGCGGCAGCAGCACCGTGCCGGAGGTCTCCAGCAGCTTGGGGTCGCTCAGCCCGGGCAGCTTGCTGAACTTGTTGGTGTCGACGTCCCAGATGCCGGGGTCGCGGCCCACGTCGTCGGGACCGTAGCCCGCGTTCGAACCCGAGTAGAAGATCTTGCCGTTCTCCAGCGGGAACAGCGCCGGGTACGTCGGGAACTGCCGGATCTTCGACAGGTACGTCCACTTCTTGGTCTTCGGGTCGTACACCTCGTTCTTGCCCGGCACCAGCTGGCCGATGTCGTCGAGGCCGGAGACGCTGAGGATCTTGCCGTCGCTCAGGGTGGTGAGCGTCGGGTACCAGCGGGCCTCGTGCATCGGGTCGACCTTGATGTACTTCTCGGCGACCGGGTCGAACTCATAGGCGTCCCGGATTCCCTGGAAGTCCTTCTTGTCCAGGGCGAGCTTCTGCGCGATGCCGTACGTGTTACGCGCGTCGGTGCCCGACAGGCCCTGGACGCGGTAGTTGTCCTGGGTGCCGGTCTCGTACTTCTCGCCCTTCTTCTGCGCCTCGACGTAGATCCGGCCGAGGCCGGGGTCGTTGCGCAGGAACTCGCCGGTCGCCTTGTCGAAGACCTTCTTCGCGCGCGGCACCAGCACCGGGTCCTTGGAGACGAACGTCTTGCCGTTCTCCTTGCCGGTGAACTTGGTGCCCGCGGGCAGCGTGATCGGCTCGTCCGGGTTCTCGTTGTGGACGATCATCAGGCCGCCGGCCTTGGTGACGTCACCCTTGAGCTTCTCGTACCGCTTCGTACCGCCGGCGATCAGCAGGTTGCCGTTGGACAGCTGGGTGTGGCCCGTGCAGAACAGGTCGTTCGGCGTCGGCACCTTCTTGATCGTGCCCTTGACCGGGTCCCAGATCCGGGTGTCGTACTTCTTCGCGTCGAAGTTGTCCTGGTTGTTGCCCGAGCCCGCGATCAGCAGCACCTTGCCGGTGTGCAGGAGCGCCGCGTGGATCGTGTTCTGGCGGTACTCCTCGGGGAAGTCGACGATCTCCCACTTGCCGTTCTCGGCTTTGTACTCGGGTCTGTTGATTTGGTACTGGTGGTATTTCTCGGTGCCGACGCGATACAGCCACGGCCCGTTCATTCCGGCCAGCGCGAGTACCACCGCCGTACCTATCGCGAGTCGACGGGCGCGGCGGCGGCCTGCACGGTCGTTCATTCCTTACGTCCCCCAAGTCCACCAAGGGCGATCTGCATGGTCTGGTCGGTGCCGCTGCCGGAGGCGGCCCAACTCGGTTTGTGCTGCGGCGCGTGCGCCGCCTGCGGGGCATGGGACGCGTGCTGCGCGGGCAGCGGTTGCGTCTCCGGCTGATACGACGCGGGCTGGGCCGGCGCGGGCTGCGCCGCGACCGTCTCGGCGGGCTTCTTCTTCTCCTGCCGCAGCATGTAGCGCCACGCGAAGATCGGCGTCGCGGTGATCAGCATGGCGAACGTCGCCCAGATGATCATCGCCGGGTGCGAGTGCCCGTACACGAAACCGGCGGTGATCGAGGAGCCGAAGATCCCGATGAAGTACCAGTGGTACCGGAAGGTTCCGAACCACCGGTCGGGGCTCGCGGAATCGCCCTTGGGCGTGACCACGAACTTGCTCTTCCTGCGCAGCGCGGAGTCGATCAGCGCCTTCGCGTACAGCGGCGCCGACAGCGCCGACATCACCATGCCGGCCACGCCGCCGGAGCCCTCGGGCTCGTGCGGCGAGACGTTGTGGCGGCGGTTCCAGACGTACAGGCCGATCTGGAGCGCGGAGGCGTTGCCGTAGAGCATCAGCCAGATCGTCGGGTCGATGTTCACACCCGAGGCGCCCAGGCCCAGGAACAGCGCGCAGCTCAGTGCCGCCAGGATCCAGTTCAGGGCCGACATCGGGTAGAAGATGATCATCATCGTGTAGTTGAAGAGCTTGCTCGGCGGCAGCGAGTACCAGCCCTTCCAGTACTGCTTGAGGATCGTCTCGTACGTCCCTCGCGACCAGCGCATCTGCTGGGTGAAGAAGTCCGTCCAGGCGCTCGGTCCCTCACCGACGGCGAGCACGTCCGGCGTGTAGACCGAACGCCACTTCTTGCCCGTCGCCGGGTTCTTGTGGCGGTGGATCTCGAAGCCGGTCGCCATGTCCTCGGTGATCGAGTCGTACAGACCGCCGATCTGCTTGAGCGCCTTGATGCGTACGGCGTTCGACGTACCCACGAACATCGGGGCGCCGTAGCGGTTGCCGGCGCGCTGGATGAGGGCGTGGAAGAGGAACTGCTGCGACTCGGCGGCCTTGGTGACGAAGTTGTCGTAGTTGCCGTAGACCTGCGGGCCGATGACGAAGCCGATGTTCGGGTCGCGGAAGAAGCCGAGCATCCGCTCCAGGTAGTTCGGCAGCGGCACGTGGTCGGTGTCGACCGAGGCGAAGAAGTCGTAGTCGTCGCCGTGGGCGTCGAGCCAGGCGTTGTAGTTGCCGTGCTTGGTCTTGGCGCGGTGCGGGCCCTTGGCCTGGTTCCACTTGGCGACGCCCTTGCGGGAGAAGTGGTGGACGCCGAGCCGCTTGCAGACCTCCTTGACCTCCGGGTCGTCGCCCTCGTCGAGCAGCCAGATGTGCAGCAGGCCCCGGTGGCGGAGCTTGACGGCCGCCTCCAGGGTCTTCGTCACCATCTCCAGCGGCTCCTTGCCGGGCACGAAGGAGGTCAGGAAGGCCACTCTCGTGCCGGTCTCGGGAACCACCGGGATCGGGTCGCGGGCGACGAGCGTGGCGTGCGCGTTCGACAGCACGTTCATGCAGCGGAAGAACTCGATCAGGCCGATCGAGACGAGCATCACGATGTCGAGCGCGGGCAGGAAGTCGAAGGCGGGATAGTCGCGTTCGGTCCAGTGCTCGGGCTGCAGCAGCCAGAACAGCAGGACCAGCGACAGCAGCGGAGCGGCCGCCAGCATCAGCGCAACTCTGATCCGGTGCGGCTCCTGCGAGATCAGTGAGCGGTACTCGACCCGGTACGGCTTGTTCGGGTCGGGCTGCGTGAGGGGGCCGGCCAGCCGGCTGTAGTGCTCGTAGTCGTACTTCGGCAGCGTCTTCTTGATCCGGCGGAACGCGCCGGTCCGGGTATGCGAAGGCACCCTTAGCTGGGTGGTCTGAGACGGGTCGAAGTTCTGCCGGGCGCCCGTCGGCGTCGACGTCATGAGTCATCCCCCCACACGCGGGTAACCCCACGTGTCTGTCGGTTCCTTGACGGCTGCTCCAGTCCCCCTCGACCTTCACAGACGTATCAGTGGTGGGCCGCAGTCACCACGTCTTCCACACCTTAGACATGGAACAGCGACCTTCCGGTTGCATCATGCCCCCCTCGGCATGCGGTCATGAACGGGGCCCCTACCCCCCGACGAAACCGGCAACCGGCTCCTTGCCCCCCAACTGCCGCGTATCCGCAGCATCTTGAAAAACCAATCACCAGAGTTCTACGCCGTTCCGCATGATCGCAAGATGCGAAACGAGGTGTTTACCGGTCATACGCGCTCATTGTGGCACCTGTGGGGGTGTTGTGTACCCGTCGTGGATACCCGTGCACGGATGTTGCCGAAGTGCTCCCGTATGGCTCCCTCTGCTCGTATCGCATCGCCCGACCGCACCGCGTCCACGATCTCCCGGTGCTGCCGGCACGTGACCAGCGGATCCTGTGGGGCACCCCCGAGATCGGTGTGGACGCGGTGGAAGGCGTCCCAGAACGCCTCCATGACCTCGCCCAGCAGCGCGTTGTCCAGCCCCCGGTAGAGGGTGGCGTGAAACGCCCGGTCGGTCTCGGCGATGCCGTCACCGCCGCGCGCGGCCTGCTCCTCCATACGGTCGACGAGCGCATCCAGTTCAATGAGGTCGGCATCCGGGATCCGCCCGGCGAGCCGGGACACCAGCCCCGTCTCCACGGCCTCCCGCAGCTGCACCAGCTGGAGCAGGGTGTCCTCGCCGCGATAGTGCCCGGCGACCGTGCGGAAGGTGAGGCCCTCGATCATCGGGGCCAGGGACATGGTGCCGACGTAGGTGCCGAAGCCGTGCCGGATCTCGACGATGCCCATCGCCTGCAACCCCTTGAGCGCCTCGCGCACGGAGTTGCGGCTGGCACCCAGATGAGCCATCAGCTCGGGCTCCGTCGGCAGCGGGGCCCCGGAGGCCAGCCGGCGGTCGATGATGAGCTTCTTGATCCGCTCTTGGAGGTCACGCGCTGCCATGGCCAGAGAGTATCCGGCCAAACACGCGAAAAGCCCCCCGCTTGCACGAGGGGCTTCCAGCCCGAAGGGGGTGCGGGTGGCGGAGCCCCCGGGTGCCGCCAGGGACTCGAACCCCGGACCCGCTGATGCTGCATATCCCGGGGGGTAACCCCCGGACCCCCAGCCGCATGCTGCCGGGCTTGCCGCACATGCGAAGGCCCCCCGCAGTTGCGAGGGGCCTTCACTGTCGGTGCGCCGCCAGGGACTCGAACCCCGGACCCGCTGATTAAGAGTCAGCTGCTCTAACCAACTGAGCTAGCGGCGCCTGCTGACGGCGTAACTCTACATGACCTGCGGGGGTGGTCCGGACCGCAGGCGCAGGGCGGCCCGGGGTGGCCGGGGTGGCCGTAAACCATTCGGACCGTCAACATGCGAGTCCGGAAGACAGTTGTGAGACTGGCGGGGTGTACTGCCGCGGAGATATCCAACCGGAGTGTGAGGGGAATCGCATGGAGACTCGGACTCCGGTATTCGAGGAATTCGATCCTGCGAGTGACTGCGACTGCCCGGGATGCGTTCACTGGAGACGCGTTCTGCCGCATTCCACGACCGGCCGCCACCCGGCCGCCCACCGGGCGCTGATCCTCGCCGCAGCCGCCTCCACGACCCTCGCCGTAGGCCATACGGCCCCGGCCCTCGCCGCCCCCCACGTCACCGACTGGCCGGGTATTCCCGCAGGTGACGAGCCTGATACCCCTCAAGGAGCCCGGGCCCCGCTGCACGGCCCCGGCGGCACGCCGGTCACTCCGACCGGCCCGGTCAAGACGCCCGCCACCACCCGCGCGGAGATCATCACGCGGGCCAAGAAATGGGTCACCGCGAAGGTTCCGTACAGCATGTCCAAGTACTGGTCGGACGGATACCGGCAGGACTGCTCGGGCTTCGTCTCGATGGCCTGGAAGCTGCCCGGAAACGAATGGACCGGCAGCCTCCACGAGTATGGCGTACGCATCACCAAGAAGGACCTGCAGCCCGGCGACATTCTGCTGTTCCACAATCCGGCGAACCCCGAGAAAGGCTCGCACGTCGTCATTTTCGGCGGCTGGACGGACCACACCCACACCCACTACGTCGCGTACGAGTCGACACCGCCGCACGCCCGCCGGAAGACCACCCCGTACGCCTACTCGAACAACTCCGACCGTTACGTGCCCTACCGCTACAAGGGGCTCAAGAGCGCCACGACGGATACGACACCGGCCACCGGGAAGCAGGAGACCGCGAAGCCGGCCACCACCGCCGAGCCGGCCACCGGGAAGCAGGACACCACCAAGCCGGCCACGACCGAGCCCGCCACCCCCGAGCCGGACACCACCCCCATGCCGGCCACCCCCAACCCCGGAGCCCCGCGGAGCGCGACGGCGTACCCGGGACGGGCGTACTTCGGCCCGGGGGCCAACAACAGGCACGTCGACCGGCTGGGCCGTCTCCTCGTCGAGCGGGGCGCCGGCCGGTACTACGACTCCGGTTCCGGCTCGCGCTGGACGGACGCGGACCGCAGGGCCACGCAGGCATTCCAGCAGGCGCAGGGCTGGCGGGGCCAGGACGCGGACGGGCTGCCGGGGCCGCAGACGTGGCTCCTGCTGGTGACGGGCCAGGGCAAGGACGTGCCGGGCGGTGCGGTTGGCGCGGCCGGGCCCGCGCAGCCGGCGTCGCACGGGGTGCCGGGCTATCCGGGCCGGGCGATGTTCCGGCCGGGCTCCGACAACGAGTACGTCACCCGGCTCGGCAGGCAGCTGGTGAAGAAGGGGTTCGGCAAGCACTACAAGACCGGGCCGGGACCGCGCTGGGGCGAGGCGGACCGGCGGGGCGTCGAGGCCTTCCAGCGTGCCCAGGGCTGGCGGGGCGGCGCGGCGGACGGCCTTCCGGGGCCGGAGACCTGGCGGCGGCTCTTCTCGTAGCGCCGCAATCCGACAACCACTGTTGTGACGCATCTGGCGCGGAGGCTGGAGGCACGCATGACCACGACCACTTCTCACACGCCCGAACCCGAGGGGCTCGCGGGGCTCGAGGGGCCGGCCGACGTGCCTGCCCGGCCCGCGCGGCTGATCCAGAACGAGGTGACCACCGAGATCCCCGTCCATCTGCTGTTCCGCGACGAGGCGGGCCCGGTGTCGGTGCCGCTCAGACCGACGGTCGTGGCGCGCCGGCAGGGCACGGGGGAGCAGCCGCGACTGCGCCGCCCCATGCAGCCGAAGCCGCGTCCCGCTCCGGAGGTCGACCCCGACCTGGTGGAGTGGCCCGCGCGGGTGCTGCCCGGGGCGGCGGGGGTGCTCGCCGGTGCCTGCGGGGCGGCCGGGTGCCTGGCCACCTCGTGGTGGGCCGGGGTGCTGCCGCAGCTGGCGGTGGAGGCGCTGCGGTTGCCGGCGTCCGCGGGGGCCGGGCTGGGGCCGGCGCAGTGGGCGGCGTACGCGGGGGCCGGGGCTCTTGGCTGCGTCGGCCTGGGCGGGCTGGCGCGGGGGCGGACCGGGCGGGCCTGGGTGCTCGGGCTGTTCGGGCGCTACCAGGGGACGGTCCGGCGCACCGGCCTGCTGTGGGTCAACCCGCTGCTGCTGCGACGCCGGGCCGACGTACGGCTGCGGCACTGGCGCAGCGAGGCGATGCAGGCGGCGGACGGCAACGGGGTCGCGCTGCGGGCGGTCGTCCTGGTGGTGTGGCGGGTGAAGGACACCGCGAAGGCGACGCTCGGGGTGGAGGACCACGAGCTCTACTTGCGCGAGTGCGTCGAGGCGGCGCTCGCCCGGGTGCCGGTGGAGATGCCGGGTGCCACACGGGGTTCCGCCGAGGTGACCGCGGACGCGTTGACCCGGACGGTCGCGCGGGACGCGGGTGTGGTCGGCCTGGAGGTGTTCTCGGTGCGGCCGGTGCGGGTGGAGTACGCCCCCGAGGTCGCCGCCGCCATGCACCGCCGCCGTATCGCCGCACTGGACGCGCAGGCCCGGGCGACCATGCTCACCTCGGTCGTCGACTCGGTGGAGGACACGGTGACCACGCTGACCATGCGGGGCCTGGTCGAACTCGACGACTACGAACGCAAGGCGCTGGTCAAGGACTTGACGGTGGCGTTCTGTGCGGGGCGGGGGGAGACGGCCGTCTGACGGCGCGATCGTCACGGCGTGAACCTGACGGCGCGTCGAACATGTTCGTCGATTGGTATGGACATGTTCAACAGTCAGCAATAATCTGAGACTTGGTCTAGACCTGCAAGCTCGCCGAACTTCCCCCACGTTCCCAGGAGCAGCAGCATGCGCAGAAAGACCAAGCTGTCCGCCGCCGCGCTCGGACTCGCCACGGCCGGAGCCCTCGTGCTCTCCGCCGGGGGTGCGTCCAGCCACGGCTACACCGACCTCCCCATCAGCCGTCAGAAGCTCTGTCAGAACGGCACCGTGACCAACTGCGGCTCCATCCAGTGGGAGCCGCAGAGCGTCGAGGGCCCCAAGGGCTTCCCGGGCTCCGGCCCGGCCGACGGGTCGATATGCAACGGCGGGCTGGGCCAGTTCAGTCAGCTCAGTGCGCCGAAGACGCCGTCGGGCGGCGCCTGGCCCACCACCAAGGTGACCGGCGGACAGAACTACACCTTCCGCTGGCAGTTCACGGCCATGCATGCCACGACCGACTTCCGGTACTACGTCACCAAGCCGGGCTGGAACCAGAACCACAACCTGTCCCGTTCCGACCTCAACCTCACGCCGTTCTTCACGGTCCCGTACAACGGGCAGCGGCCGCCGTCCACGCTCTCGCACAGTGGCAGGCTGCCGTCCGGGCTGAGCGGTCACCACGTCATCCTCGCGGTGTGGACGATCGCCGACACGAGCAACGCGTTCTACGCCTGCTCGGACGTCACGTTCTGAGGTTCTCTTGAGTCAGCGCCCCGGCCGGCGTGGGTAGATCACTCCCACGCCGGCCGATCGGGGTCGGCGCACCGACCTCGGGGGACGAACCATGGACGCGATCTTCTACGTCGTACCCGGCCTCATCATGGCCGTGGCCCTCTTCATGGCGTACCGGGTGGTCCACCGCTCACTGCAGATGCGCAGCGCGTGGAACAGCGGACTGACCGCGCAGGCGCGCTGCCTGCGTTCGTACACGACCGTGAGCGGCGGCCACGGCAACACGTCCGTGCGCACCACCCTGCACCACGTGTACGAGTTCGTCGCACGCGACGGCCGCCTCGTCCGGTTCGAGGAGGAGGACGGGCCGGGCACGCGGGTCGAGGGCGACCTCGTCACCGTCCACTACGCCGAGGGTGCGCAGGTGGTGGCCACGGCCCACGCGCCGGGTCACGCCCGGCAGGCGGCGGCCACCGTCGGCATTCTCGTGTTCCTCGGGGTGGTCGTGGTGTTCTGCGCCGGTCTCATGTCCACCTACTCGGACATGTCCTCGGGCATGGACCCGATGGGCGGCTTCTGACCCTCCACATCTGATGGACCATCAACTACCGTGCGCGGCCATGGAGCCCACTACGGGACGCACGGTCGCGGAGCTCGTGGCGGCGCGGTGGGACGACCACCGGCCGGGGCTGTGGTTCGAGGGCGGGATGCTCACGCAGCACGAGACGGCGGCCGGGGCCGCCGTCCGGGCGGCGCTGCTGGCCGACCTGCTGCGGCCCGGCGCCGAGCCGCACATCGGGGTGCTGCTCGACAACACCCCCGAGTACCCCCTCTGGCTGGGCGCGGCCGCCCTCGCCGGGGCCGCCGTCGCAGGGATCAACCCCACCCGCCGCGGTGCCGAACTCGCCCGCGACATCCTGCACACCGAGTGCCGGGTCCTGATCACCGACCGGGCCCACCTGCCCCTCCTCACCGGCCTCGACCTGCGCGGCGTGCGCCTGCTGCTGACCGACTCGGCGGAGTACGACGCCCTGCTCGCCCCGTACGCCGACGCGCGGCCCGACGCCTCCCGTGCCGCCCCGCACGACCGGTTCCTGCTCTACTTCACATCCGGATCGACCGGCGCCCCCAAGGCCGCGATCTGCAGCCAGGGACGGCTGGCCGCCGCCGGACGCTCACTGGCCGACCAGTTCCGCGTCCGGCCCGACGACGTGCACTACGTGTGCATGCCGATGTTCCACGGCAACGCCGTGATCGCCGACTGGGCGCCCGCCCTCGTGGCCGGTGCGGGCGTGGCGCTGCGGCGGCGGTTCTCGGCGTCCGGGTTCCTGGCGGACGTACGGGCCTACGGGGCGACGTACTTCACCTACGTCGGCCGCGCGATCCAGTACCTCCTCGCCACCGAGCCCGACCCCGACGACCGGGACAATCCGCTGCGGCTCGGCTTCGGGACGGAGGCGGGGGCGCAGGACGCGATGGCTTTCGAGCGGCGGTTCGGGGTGCGGCTGGTCGAGGGCTACGGCTCCTCCGAGGGCGGAGCCGCGATCCCGTGGGCGCCCGGGAGTCCCCGGGGGGCGGTGGGCCGGGCGGCGCCCGGGCTCGTCGTACTGGACGCGGAGACGCGCAAGGAGTGCCCGCCCGCGGTCTTCGATCCGGCCGGGCGGCTGCTGAACGGCGACGAGGCGATAGGGGAGCTGGTGAACCGGGCGCCGAACCCCTTCGAGGGGTACTGGCGCAATCCCGAGGCGGAGGCCGAGCGGCGGCGGGACGGCTGGTACTGGACCGGCGATCTGTTCTACCGGGACGGTGACGGCTATCTCTACTTCGCCGGCCGCACGGACGACCGGATCCGCGTCGACGGCGAGAACCTGGCCGCCGCGATGATCGAGAACATCCTCGCTCGGTACGAGGGGGCGACGGCCGTAGCCGTGTACGCCGTCCCCGATCCGGTGACCGGGGACCAGGTGATGGCGACGATCGCCGGGACCTTCGATCCGGTGGCCTTCGCGGACTTTCTGGCCGCTCAGCCCGATCTCGGGACCAAGATGGCGCCCCGGTTCGTGCGCGTGGTGGAGCGGATGCCGGTCACGGCCACGAACAAGATTCACCGGGCGGGGCTGCGGGGGGAAGGCGTGCGGTGTGCCGACCCGGTGTGGTGGCGGCCGCCGGGCGAGCAGACGTATCGGAGCCTGGACGACGCCGAAGGGCCTCCCGCTCCCACGAGAGGCCCTTCACCGGTGCGCCGCCAGGGACTCGAACCCCGGACCCGCTGATTAAGAGTCAGCTGCTCTAACCAACTGAGCTAGCGGCGCATGACTCGCGCCGACCGCGTTCACTGTGCTCCCGCGGCTGGCGACGGAGAAAATACTACCCGGTCCGCAGGGGTGCTTCCGACCACCCGGACCGGCCCCGGATCACCGGGCCCACGAGGCCTAGATCGCCAGCGACAGCAGCACCGGCGCCGCGTTCCGGTTCAGCGCGTCCGCCGCCTGGCGCAGCCGGTGGGCGTGCTCGAGCGGGAGCGACAGGGCCAGGCAGCCCACCGACGACCCGGCCGTGATCGGGACCGCCGCGCACACCGTGCCCACCGCGTACTCCTGGAGGTCGAGGTGGGGGACCGTCGGCGGCTGGGACTCCAGGCGGGAGAGCAGGACCCGGTCGCTGGTGATCGTGCGCGAGGTGAGGCGGGCCATCTTGTGGCGGGAGAGGTGGTCGCGCCGGCCGTTGTGGTCGAGCTGGCCGAGCAGGCTCTTGCCGATCGCGGTGGCGTGGGCGGAGAAGCGGAAGTCGACCCATTCGTTGACCACGGGGGTGGCCGGCCCCGCCGCGTACTGGTCGATCTTGATCTCGCCGTCGACGTACCGGCTGATGTAGACGGCGGCGCCGACCGAGTCGCGCAGCCGGTCGAGGGTGCGCTGGAGGTTCTCGCGCAGGGCCTGTTCGCGGCCCTGCGCGGAGCCGAGGCGGGCCAGTGCCTCGCCCGTGACGTACGCCCCGTCGGCGACCTGCTCGACGTAGCCCTCGCGGCGCAGCATCAGCAGGAGGCCGGTCAGGCGCTCGGGGTCGATGCCCGTGTGCCGTGCGAGCTCGGCGTCGGTGACTCCCGTGCTGTGCCGCGCCACGGCCTCCAGGACGCGCAGGGCGTCCTGGGCCGAGTGGTACGGCGTCGTCGGCTCGTGCTGCAGCGCCACGGTTCCCCCTGCGGTCGCACGTCGCTTCTCATTGGGCCGGGTTCGTGTCAGCCAATCCCCTTCACGATAACGGGCAAGAGGCTGGTAGTGAGCGGTTGTTGACGAGATTGCGACGCCCTCAACTGCGGTACCAGCACCCTGGCATATGCCCACGTCACTGGCTGGTCCCGAAGTCACAGCACAGCGCTGAGGAACTCCCTCGTGCGGTCGTTCTCCGGGTCGTTGAAGATCTTCTCCGGGCTGCCGGACTCGATCACCCGGCCCGAGTCGAACATCAGGACCTGGTCCGAGATGTCCCGGGCGAAATTCATCTCGTGGGTCACGCAGAGCATGGTGATGTCGGTGGTGCGGGCGATGTCCCGCAGCACGTCGAGGACGCCGGCGACCAGCTCCGGGTCGAGCGCGGAGGTCACCTCGTCGAGCAGCAGCACCTGCGGGCGCATCGCCAGGGCCCGCGCGATCGCCACCCGCTGCTGCTGGCCGCCGGACAGCTGGGTCGGGCGGGCGTCGCACTTGTCGGCGAGGCCGACCAGGTCGAGCAGCTCGCGGGCGCGCGCCTCCGCCTCGTCCTTGGGCAGGCCGAGGACGGTGACCGGGGCCTCGGTGATGTTCCGCAGCACGGTCATGTTCGGGAAGAGGTTGAACTGCTGGAAGACCATCCCGATGTTCTTGCGGACCTCGCGGACCTGCTTCTCGGGCGCCGGGAAGAGCTTGTCCCCGGCCACCGTGATGCTGCCCTCGTCCGGCTTGAGCAGGGTCATCAGCAGCCGCAGGATCGTCGTCTTGCCGGAGCCGGACGGGCCGATCAGGGTGACGTGCTTGCCGGACTCGACGGAGAAGTCGAGGCCGTCGAGGACCGTGTTGGACCCGAAGCGCTTGGTGACGTTGTCGAAGCGGATCAGTTCGCTGCCGTCCACCGGCGGGTTGGCGCTCGCGTCGGGATCTTTCATGAGAGGGGTGTCAGCGGACAAGGCGTCGCTCCAGGGCTCGTACGAGAAGGGAGGCCGGGTAGGCGATGAAGATGAAGGCCACACCGATGACCGTCAGAGGCTCGGTGAACTGGAAGGTGTCCTGCGCGAACAGCCGCGCCTGACCGAGCATCTCCATGACCGTGATCGTCATCAGGATGGGTGTGTCCTTGAGCATCGCGATGACGTAGTTGCCGAGTGCCGGCACGACCCGGCGGATCGCCTGCGGGAGGATCACCACCCGCCACGTCCTGGTCACCGGCAGGTTCAGTGCCGTCGCGGCCTCCCACTGGCCGACGGGCACCGCTTCGATGCCGGCCCGGTAGACCTGCATCGTGTACGTCGAGTAGTGCAGCCCGATCGCGAAGACGCCGGTGGTCAGCGCCGAGGCGGTGATGCCCCACTCGGGCAGCACGTAGAAGAGAAAGAACAGCTGCACCAGCAGCGGGGTGTTGCGGATGAACTCCGTGACCGCCCCGACCGGCCAGCGCACAAAGCGGCTCGGTGTGCGCATCAGCAGCGCCCACACCAGACCCAGCGCGAACGAGATCAGCGAACCGAGGGCCAGGATCTGCAGGGTGAGCAGCAGTCCGTCCCAGAAACGCGGCATGAAGTCGGCGACAGCGCCCCAGTCCCAGGTCATCAGAGGGCACCTCCCGCGCCGACGCCGGTCGTTTCAGGACGGTGCAGCTCCTGGTCGGGCGTGCGCCCGACGGACTTGCCGACACCGGCCTTGAGCTTGCGCTCCAGTCCGCGCATCCCCCGCGTGAGCAGGAAGGCGATGACGAAGTAGATCACCAGGATGTACGTGTAGATCTCCGCGCTCTCCTGGAGCGCGAGGCGCACCAGGTTGGCGCTGAAGGCCAGGTCACCCATGCCCATGACGGACACCAGCGCGGTGCCCTTGAGCAGCTCCACCAGCAGGTTGTTGAAGGAGGGGATCATCTCCGGTATCGCCTGCGGCAGCAGGATCAGCCGCATCCGCTGCCACGGCGTGAAGCTGAGCGCGATGCCGCCCTCACGCTGCGCCGGGTCGACGGAGTTGAGGGCGCCGCGCACGATCTCGGCGCCGTACGCCCCGTAGGTCAGCCCGAGTGCCAGCGTGCCCGCCCACAGGGGCACCAACTGCCAGCCGAAGGCGACCGGCAGCACGAAGAACACCCAGAAGATCATGATCAGGGCGGAGGTCCCGCGGAACACCTCGGTGTAGACGCCCGCGAGGAAGCGGACCATCCACAGCCGGTGCGTGCGGGCCATGCCGACCCCGAAGGCGACCACCGTGGCCACCAGCGTGCTCAGCACGAGCAACTGGACGGTGATCCAGATTCCTTGGAGTACGAGTTCCCAGAGTCCCGAGGTCATCCGCTCTTCCCTCCGCCGCACAGCTCCTTCGCGGTGAGGTCGGTCATCTCGGCCTCGGTGAAGCCGAAGGGCTTGAGGATGCGGAACAGTTCGCCGCTCTTCTTCAGCTTGTGCAGCTCGGCGTTGAAGGCGTCCCGCAGCGTGGTCTCGGTCTGCCGGAACGCGAACGCGCCGCCGTCGACGTGCGGTTTCCCGCCGACGAGGGGTGCGAAGGCCTTGGTGGACTCCGTCTTGGCCGACTTCTTGACGACCTCACGGGTGGTCAGCGCCGTACCGGCGAAGACGTCCACGCGTCCCGCCTCGACCGCGTTCAGCCCCGCGACCTGGTCCGGGACGATGAGGATGTCGCTCTCCTTGTACCCCGCCTCGACGGCGTACTGGATCTCGGCATAGCCGGTCCCGGTGGCGAACTTGGCCTTCTTCTCGACGACGTCCTTGTAGTTGTGCAGCCCCTTCGGGTTGCCCTTGCGCACGATGAAGGCGTCGAGCATCTGATAGTCGGGGTCGGAGAAGATGACCTGTTCACAGCGCTCGGGATTGACGTACATCCCGGCGGCGACCGCGTCGAACTGCTGGGAGTTCAGCCCGGGGATCAGCGACCCGAACTCGGTGGGCACGGGCTGCACCCGGTCCACGCCGAGCCGCTTGAATATGACCTTCGCCAGCTCGGGCGCCTCACCGGTGAGTTCACCGTTCTTGTCGATGTAGCCGAAGGGAATCTCACCCGCGATTCCGAGCCGTACGACACCGGCGGCGCGCAGCCGGTCGAGGAGATCGCCGCCTTCCTTGGTGGAGGCGGTTGCCACACGCGAGCAGCCCGCCGCGCCCAGCGCGCCGAGCGCCGCCACCCCCGCGAGCAGCGACCGGCGTGTGGTCCCGGATCTGTGTTCGACTTGTGTTCGGACATGTTCCATAGGTGGAGCCATGGCGGCGCGGCTACCCGAGACCATGCGATGTATGCACCCTGGAGAGCATGACTGAACGGTTCATCGAGGTGTCGCTGGTCAAGCGGGGCATCCACTGCACCGCAAAACTCCTGGACGATCGCGCCCCGCTCACCTGCGCGGCCGTCTGGGACGCCCTGCCCCTGGCCGGCGACGTCTACCACGCCAAATACGCCCGTAACGAGATCTACGCCCTCTTCCCGCCCTTCGCGGAAACGGAGCCGCCGCTGGAAAACCCGACAGTCACCCCTATTCCTGGCGATCTGTGCTATTTCGCCTTCGCCGGAACGGAACTGGGCACCAAGTCCTACGGCTACGACCGTGAGGTCCGCCCCGGCACGACGCTGGTCGACCTGGCCCTGTTCTACGAGCGCAACAACCTGCTCCTGAACGGCGACGTGGGCTGGGTGCCCGGCATCGTCTGGGGCCAGATCGTGGAAGGCCTCGAGCAGATGGCCGAGGGCTGCAACGACCTGTGGCGCTCCGGGGCGCTGGGGGAGTCGCTCAGGTTCCGGAGGGTGTGAGCCCGGCCCAACCGGTCTCGTACAGCGCGTGAGCCGCCCGTAGCACCAGATCGTCCCGGTGCCGGGCGGCCACGAGTTGCAGACCGATCGGCAGGCCGTCCCCATCGGTGCCGACGGGGACGGTGGCCGCCGGCTGCTGGGTCAGGTTGAAGGGGTACGTGAACGGCGTCCAGCCCGTCCACCTGCGATGCCCCGAACCCTTCGGGACCTCGGCGCCCGCCTCGAAGGCCGTGAGCGGGAGGGCCGGGGTGACGAGGAGGTCGTAGGTGTCGTGGAAGTGGCCCATGCGGCGGCCCAGTTCCATGCGGACGTCCACCGCGGCCAGGTAGTCGAGCGCGGTCAGGCGGGCGCCCGCGTCGCAGACCTCCCTGAGGCCCGGGTCGAGCAACTCCCGCTGGTGCGGCCCCAGATGCTGGGTCACCCGGGCGGCCCCGGTGAACCACAGGGTGTGGAAGGCGTCCACCGGGTCGGTGAAGTCGGGGTCGGTCTCCTCGACGAACGCGCCCAGCCCCGCCAGCCGCTGCACCGCCCGCCGTACCGCCGCCGCGACCGCCGGGCGCACCGCCACCTGGCCGCCGAGGGAGGGCGAGTAGGCGACGCGCAGCCCGTGCACACCGCCGGCCAGGCCCGACACGAAGGAACCCGGCGCCGACGGAAGGGCCGACCAGTCGCGGGAGTCGGGCGTGCCGATGACGTCCAGGAGCAGGGCCGCGTCGGCCGCGTCGCGGGTCATCGGGCCGACGTGCGCCAGGGTGCCGAAGGCGCTCGCGGGGTACAGCGGGACGCGGCCGTACGTCGGTTTCAGGCCGAAGATGCCGCAGAACGCCGCCGGGATACGGACACTGCCGCCCCCGTCCGTGCCCAGCGCGAGCGGCCCCGCGCCGAGCGCCACGGCCGCCGCCGCGCCGCCGCTGGAGCCGCCCGCGGTGCGGGTCGGGTCGTACGGGTTGCGGGTCACGCCGGACCGGGGCGAGTCGGTGACGCCCTTCCAGCCGAACTCCGGGGTCGTCGTCTTGCCGAGGAAGACGGCGCCGTGCGCGCGCAGCCGGGCCACGGAGGGGGCGTCCTCGTCCCAGTTCCCCGTCTCGGAGATGGTTTTCGAGCCCTTCAGCGTCGGTCCGCCGCGCATCAGCAGGATGTCCTTCACGGTGACCGGAACCCCGTCCAGCAGCCCGGCCGGTTCGCCGCGCCGCCAGCGGTCCGCCGACGCGCCGGCCTGCGCGAGCGCCTCCTCGGCGGTCAGGCGCACGAAGGCGTTGACCTCCGGCTGGATCCGTTCGGCCCGCTCCAGGGTCGCGCGGGTGGCGTCGACGGGGCTGAACTCTCCTTTGCGGTAGCCGTCGAGGAGTTGTACGGCGGTCAGTTCGGTGAGATCCGTCATGCGTCGCCCTCCAGCCGTAGACATCAGCGTCCCGGTACGTACCCACGCTGCTTGTCGACCACGTTCTGCAGCGGTCTGCCCGCCTCCCACCGCTCGTACAACTCCACGAACTGAACACCGAGTTCATCCCGCCAGCCGATCGTGTCCCCGCTCATGTGCGGTGAGACGATCAGGTTCGGGACCTGCCACAACGGGCTCTCGGGGGTGAGGGGTTCATGCTCGAAGACGTCGAGCGCGGCCCCCGCGATCCAGCGCTTGGCGAGGGCCTCGGCCAGCGCGTCCTCCACCACCAGCTGCCCGCGCCCGACGTTGATGAACCGGGCGGAGGGCTGCATGACGCCGAAGCGGCGGGCGTCGAACATGCCGTGCGTCCGGTCGGTGAGCGGCGCGGCCGCGATCACCCAGTCGGCACGGGCGATCAGCCGGTCGAGGTCGTCGGGGCCGTGGATGCCGGTGCGCGGGGTCCGGCCGACCAGTGCGGTGGTGATGTCGAGGGCCTTGAGCGTGCGGGCGATCGCACGGCCGATGGGGCCGGTTCCGACCACGCACGCGCGCGTGCCGGCGACCCGCTGCCCCTCCCGGTGTCGCCACTCCCGGGCGGCCTGCAGTTCCAGGGTTCTGGGCAGATCCTTCGCCATCGCCAGCACCAGCGCGGCGACGTACTCCGCGATCGGCTGGTCGAAGATTCCGCGCGCGTTGGTGACCAGGGTGTCGGACTCGGTGAGCTCCGGGCACATCAGATGGTCCACCCCCGCGCTGGCCGTGTGCACCCAGCGTGGCCGGGGTCCCTCACCCGGCCACGCGTGCCGTACGGCGTGGGAGCTGAAGTCCCAGACCAGCAGCACGTCGGCGTGCGGCAGCCGCTCGGCGAGGGTCGACTCGTCCGCGTGCTCGACGCGGGCGCGACCGGTGAGGCGGCCGAGGCGGGGGAGAGGCTCGGCGTCGAGGACGAGGAGTGTCGGCGGGGTGCCGGAGCGGGGGTCGGAGGCGGGTGTCGGACCGGGCGTGGGTGCCGTCATACGGGGTCGTCTCTCCGGGGGTCTGCGGGGGGCGATTCTCGGAGTTCTGCTGGATCGGATGGCCGTCTGACATGCGAGGTTTGACCACGCTCGCACCCGAACCTACCTTCGTCAACACGGGCGTGCGTACGGTCCGTTGCTCACCTGTTTCTCGTAGTGAGGGCGGTGCCTGCAATGAGCTCCCTGGACATCTCCTTCCTCGGCGGACCGCGACCCCAGCGTGGGGTCGGAGTCGTCGCCCCCTTCGACTTCGCGCTGGACCGGGAACTCTGGCGCTGGGTGCCGGACGAGGTCTCGCTGCACCTGACCCGAACACCGTTCGTCCCGGTCGAGGTCAGCCTCGATCTGGCCCGTCTGGTCAGCGAGCACGAGACGCTGAGCGAGGGCGTGCGCACCCTGAACGCGATTGCCCCCGAGGTCATCGCCTACGCCTGCACCTCCGGCAGTTTCGTCGGCGGCATCGCGGGCGAGCGGGCGATGTGCGAGGCGATGACCCGGGCGGGCGCGGTGCCCTCCATCACCACGTCCGGCGCGCTCCTCGAGGCGCTGGCCGAGCTCGGCGTACGGCGGGTGGCGCTCGTGACGCCGTACACCGTGTCGGTGACGCGGGCGCTGGAGGAGTACGTCGCGGAGGCCGGGACCGTGGTCACGGGGTGTGCGTTCATGGGCCTGACACGGCACATCTGGAAGGTGCCGTACCGCGATGTGGCCGACATGGCCCGCCAGGCCGTACGCCGTGCCGCCGACGCCCTCTTCATCAGCTGCACCAACCTCCCCACCTACGACGTGATCCCCCAGCTGGAGGCGGAGCTGCGCATCCCGGTGCTCTCGGCCAACCAGGTGACCATGTGGGCTGCGCTGCGCCGACTGGGTACCCGAGCGGTGGGGCCGTATCAGGCGCTGATCGATCCGGCGGCGCGTGGCGGTGCGGTACATCCGGAAGTACCGGATGTACCAGAGCAGGAACAGCAATAGGAGCAGCAAGCAGCAGGAAGGCTGACATGACGGCACTCGGATTCCTCTACCCGGGCCATTCCGCCGAGGACGACTACCCACGCATCGAGCAGTTGATCGCCAGCGACATCCGGCTCGACCTGGTGCACACCGACATCGGCGAGGACGCGCACCGGGTGGACGCGCTGCTGCGGATGGGCTCGGCCGAGCGGCTCGCGGCGGGCGTGGAGGCGCTGCGGCTGACGGGCGCCGAGGCGGTCGTGTGGGCGTGCACGAGCGGCAGCTTCGTCTACGGCTGGGAGGGCGCCCACGAGCAGGTGCGCACCCTGGCGGTCGCGGCGGGCATGCCGGCGTCGTCGACGTCCTTCGCCTTCGCGCACGCGGTACGCGAGCTCGGGGTGCGGCGGGTGGCGATCGGCGCGACGTACCCCGACGACGTGGCGGGTCTGTTCTCGGACTTCCTGCGTGCCGCGGAGGTGGAGGTGGTGTCGGTCCGAGGGGCCGGCATCATCACGGCGGCGGAGGTCGGCACCTGGGGTGAGAAGGAGGTGCTCGCCCTGGCGAAGGAGGCCGACCATCCCGACGCCGAGGCGGTCCTCCTGCCGGACACGGCCCTCCACACCGCCTCCCACATCCCGGCGCTGGAGCAGCACCTCTCCAAGCCGGTGCTCACCGCCAACCAGGTCACGGTCTGGGAGGCCCTGCGGCTCACGGCCCGCCGCGTGAACGCCCCGGCCCTGGGCGCACTGTTCACCAGGGAGCCGATCGTCCAGGCGTAGCGCCGCCTCTTCGGTCACCGTCCCTGGGGGTTCCGCCCCCGGGGACAGGGTCGGGGAATAAACCGGAGCCACCCTCCTGTTATCGCCGGACGGACACCGCACGGCACAACCGCAGGAGGCTCACGTGGCGGCAGACGAGATCCGGGGCACGACACAGGGCACCGCCCCCGTCCCCCTCTCCGTACTGGACCTGGTCACGGTCAGCTCCGGCCACACGGCCACCGAAGCCCTGCGCACCAGCGTCGAGCTGTCCCGCCTCGCGGAGGCCCGGGGCTTCCACCGCTACTGGGTCGCCGAACACCACTCCATGCCGGGCGTTGCCTCGTCCTCCCCCGCGGTGATCCTCGCCCACCTGGCCGCCCACACCACCCGCATCCGCCTCGGCTCAGGCGGCGTGATGCTGCCGAACCACGCCCCGCTGATCATCGCGGAGCAGTTCGGCACCCTGGAGGCCATGGCCCCCGGCCGCATCGACCTCGGCCTCGGCCGGGCCCCCGGCACGGACGGCGCCACCGCGGCCGCCCTGCGCCGCACGGAACACCTGAATGAGGGCGCCGACGACTTCCCCGAGCAGCTCGCGGAGCTCACCCGCTTCCTCGACGACGACTTCCCGGACCGCCACCCCTACCGCCGCAGCCACGCCGTCCCCGGCCCCGTGCAGGCGACGTCACCCGGCGGTGTCCAGTCCCCGCACCGCCCCCCGATCTGGCTGCTCGGCTCCTCCGGCTTCAGTGCCCGCCTCGCCGCCGTCCTCGGCCTGCCCTTCGCCTTCGCGCACCACTTCTCGGCCCGGAACACCATCCCGGCCCTGGACCTGTACCGCGAGTCCTTCCAGCCCTCGGCCGTACTCGACCGCCCGTACGCCCTCATCGGCGTCTCCGCGCTAGCCACCGACGAGGAGAAGGAGGCCCGCCGCCAGGTCGAGGCCGCCGCCCTCGGCATGGTCCGCCTGCGCACCGGCCGCCCCGGCCTCATCCCCGCGCCGGAGGAGGCCGAGGCCTACGAATTCACCCCGATGGAGCGCGAGTTCGCCGACTCCTGGAACGCCAACGTCATCCACGGCACCCCCGACGAGGTGCGCGCCGGCCTCGACGACCTCCAGAAGCGCACCGGCGCCGACGAGTTGATGATCACGAGCAACGCGCCGGGCATGGACGTCCGCCTGCGCTCGTACGAACTCATCGCGGACGCCTACGGGTTGCCGACCGGCTGACCCGATCCACTACACCCGCACACCCAGCAACTCGGAGATACGATCCGGCGACACCGGCCGCGAGTACAGCCACCCCTGGCCGGTGTCGCAGCCGATCCGCTGCAGTCGTGAGGCCTGCGCCAGCGTCTCCACGCACTCCGCGGTGACCGTCAGGCCCAGCCGGTGGGCCAGCTGGATCATCGCCTCGACCACGACCTCGTCGGCCGGGTTCGGGGGAACGGCCGCGCTGTTGTCGCTCTCGTACTGGAAGCCCCGTACGAAGGAGCCGTCCAGCTTCAGGACGGAGACCGGCAGCCGGCTGAGGTACGCGAGGTTCGAGTAGCCCGTGCCGAAGTCGTCGATCGCGATGCGTACGCCCATGTCGCTGAGGGCCTGCAGGTCCTGGAGCGGTCGTCCCGCCGAGCCCATGACCGCCGACTCGGTCAGCTCCAACTGGAGCAGATGCGGGGCGAGTCCGGTCTCGTCGAGGATCCGGGCGACGTCCGCGACCAGGTCGGAGTCCCAGACCTGGCGGACGGCCACGTTCACGCTCACGAAGATGGGCGGCTCGTCGGGGTGGGCCTCCTGCCAGGACTGCGCCTGGCGGCAGGCGGTCTCCAGGATCCAGCGGCCGAGCGGCACGATCGAACCGTCCTCCTCGGCCAGTCCGATGAACCGATTCGGCGCCAGTACGCCGAACTGAGGATGATTCCAGCGGACCAGCGCCTCGACACCGCGCAGCCGGCCGTCGTCCATGCTCACCAGCGGCTGGTACTCCAGGGCGAACTCGCCGCGCTCGATGGCCGGCCGGAGTGTGGAGGCGAGGGCCTGGCGGGTCATGCGGTGGGCGTTGCGTTCGGGGTCGAAGAGCGTCCAGCGGTCCTTGCCGTCGGCCTTCGCCCAGTACAGCGTCGTGTCGGCGGCCTGCATCAGGGCGGTGGGTGTGGTGCCGGCCGCGTGGCGTTCCACGACGCCGATCGAGGCGGCCACCGACAGGCGCCGGCCGGAGATGTCGAACGGGGCGCGCAGCGATTCGAGCACCGACTCGGCGAGGTCGGCCAGTTGCTCGGTGCCCGTCGAGTCCTCGACGAGCAGGGCGAATTCGTCACCGCCGAGCCGGGCCACCAGGGGTGGGATCGACCTGGTGTGTCCCGCCTCCTCGGCGCAGTGCGTCAGCCGCTCGGCGACGGCGGCCAGCAGCTTGTCGCCGACACGGTGGCCGAGGGTGTCGTTGATCGCCTTGAAACCGTCAAGGTCCAGGTAGCACAGGCCGATTCGGCCGGTGGTGCCGCTCTCGTCGTACGACTCCACCTCCAGCGCGGCCGTCAACCGTTCGAAGAACAGGGTGCGGTTGGGCAGCCGGGTCACGAGGTCGTGCATCTGCAAGTGCCTCAGCCGCGCCTGGAGTTCGCGCTGCGAGCTGATGTCGGCGACGGACAGCAGGACACCGCCGGGCTCCGCACCGGGCAGGGGCGCGACCGTGACCTGCGCCCACAGGGAACTTCCGTCCGGGTGCTTGATACGGCGCGTGCAGCTCAGTTCGGCCTGCCGGCCGCGCAGCACCTCGCGGTAGGTGTGCCAGGTGCGGGCGTCGGAGGCGAGGTCCACCAGATCGGCGGCGACCGTCCCGGGCAGGTCCTCGGGGGTCGTGCCGAGCAGGCCGGCGAAGGACGGGTTGGCACCGGTCACGAGGCCCTCGCGGTCGACCACGGCCATCGCCAGGGGGGCGGCGCTGAAGGCGGCGGAGGCGGCGGGGTGGGGTGGCGCCGCCGTACCGGGGGATGACTGCTGATTACTCTCTGTCACGGCTGCCCCGATGAGGTCTGCCGCGGGCGTCGGCCCTTCGGACGTTCCGCTCACCGCTTGCTCCCGCAGTGCACTCGTTCTTCGGATGGGTCTCATCGGAATGGCCGGCCGGGTGAAGGGGGGTGCCCCCCCTGCCCGAGCGAAGTCGGGGCCTGGGGGCGGCCACCGGGCCGTGTCCGTGCAGGAAAGTGTCAGGAAAGTGTGCCGATCATAGAGGCTGGCCCGAGGGCCTTCCACCTACTGTTCAGTGTTCCCGCGTGACGCGCGCTTCTGACAGATCGTTTCTGCCCGCACGTGGACGGCTTCTTAGGACCCCCGACCAGTTGTGACGTTCCGTGAGCGATTCGGGGGTGTCGGATCTGACGATCCCTCGTCCCTCTCACCCGTCTGGTGCAGCTGAACAGGACGTAGTACGACAATCCGACACAGGCTGGGTGCGGTGTCCCGCGAACCGCTCCCGGAGGTCCACGTGCCGCGTCAGTTCCCCCTGCTCCGTGGGATGGGCCTGCTGCGGGACCGGCCCCGACTGCGCAGCACCGCCGCGGTGTTCACCACGATGTCCGCGCTCGCCGCGACCGCCCTGTTCGCCGGCCCCTCGGTCGCCGAACCGTTCGATCCCGCGCCGTGTGCCCTCAAGCGCACCGCGGCCCACCACTCCGAGGGCGTGGACACCTGGAACGCCGCCTATCCGCGCCCGACCCGCGAACTCGACGCGGTCATGGTGTTCCTGTCCTTCCCGGACTCGGCACCGCTGACGACACCCGCCGAACTGACGGCCGACCACTTCCCGGCCACCACCCGCTTCTTCGAACGCGCTTCCTATGGCAGATTCACCCTGCGCCCGCATCCGCTCCGGCACTGGCTCCGTATGCCGCGCCCGTCGACGGCGTACGCCATACAGCGTGACTGGCGCGTCGCCGACCGGGCCGCCTATCTGCGTGACGCGCTCGCCGTGGCGGACCGGGCGGTGGACTTCTCCCGCTACGACATCGTCTACTTCGTCGCCGACCCGGACGCGCCCGGCGTCGACTCCGATGCCACGAAGGTGGTCAACCTGGACACCCCGCTGAGGGCCGACGGCACCGACATCCGGCGCGTCGTCACGGTGTTCGAGAACCATCCGCCGGACCGGCTGGTCCTGGCCCACGAGACCGGCCATGTCTTCGACCTGCCGGACCTGTACCACCGCCCGGTGGACGGCAAGGGTGACTGGGACACCTACGTCGGCGACTGGGACCTGATGGGCAGCCAGTTCGGCATGGCACCGGATCTGTTCGGCTGGCACAAGTGGAAGCTGGGGTGGCTGGAGCCGCGGCAGGTGGTGTGTGTGCAGGGGCAGGGTGCCGGCTCCACGCGGCTGACGCTGGAGCCGCTGTCGGCGGGGCCGGGGGTCCCGGCGCAGACGGGAGCGGCCGGGTCGCCCGGCCCGTACGGAGCGGTCGGCGCGTACGAGGCGTACGGAGGGCTGTACGGCGGTTCGTCCGGTGCCGCCGTCCCGGGCTTCGGGCTGGGCCGCGGCATCAAGCTCGCCGTCGTCCCCACCGGGCCGGAGAGCGCCCTCGCCTTCGAGGTGCGCGGCTCGGTGGGCAACGACGTGCAGGGCTGCCGACAGGGGGTGCTGGTGTACCGGGTGCGCAGCGAGACCGAGTCCGGGGGCGGGCCGGTCGAGGTGATCGACGCCCATCCGCACAGTGAGGCCTGCTGGGAGGAGTCCGTGTATCCGCCGCTCGCGGACGCGCCGGTGGCGCTCGGCGAGAGCTTCACGGTGCGCGAGGAGGGTGTGCGGGTGGACGTGGAGGGGCGGACGGCTGCGGGGGCGTGGACGGTGAAGATCACGGCGGTCAGGTAGCGCGTGCGCCGAGTGCGGGGTCGCGCGGCGGGCCGGATGTGCGCTGGGGTGGTACGGGCACGCCTGGTGCCCGGTGGTGTGCCGGGGCGGTAGCAGTGCGTGCCGGGGGCCGGTTGTGTGCCGGGCCGGCCGGTTGTGCGCCTGGCGGGCGGGTTGTGCGCCGGGGGCATGCGAAAAGCCTCCGGCTTCCGCGAGGGGCTTTCACCGTCTGTGCGCCGCCAAGGACTCGAACCCCGGACCCGCTGATGCTGCATTCTTCGGGGGATGACCCCCGGACCCCCAGCCGCCCCTGCGGGACCGGGAGATCCCTCTTCAAAAGCGAAGGCCCCCCGCTTCCGCGAGGGGCTTCCCTGTCTGTGCGCCGCCAGGGACTCGAACCCCGGACCCGCTGATTAAGAGTCAGCTGCTCTAACCAACTGAGCTAGCGGCGCCTGCTGACGTCGTAGACCTTAGCACCCTGATCGGGGTGGGGAAAAATCGATATCCGAACGGCCGCGCGAGCCGCCCGCACGGCTGCCCAGAGCAGTACCTCGGGGCCCGGTAACCAGGGATTACGGGTGTCGGGGGCGACCAGCCAGCGGGAGCCGGAGGGGGTGTCGGCGGCGGACCCGCCCGGGACGGTCACCGCGTCTCCGGAGCCGTGACACAGGAGCGGCGGGACGTCGCCCACCCGGCCGAGCTCCTCCCACCGCAGCAGCGAGGGCAGCCGCTGGGCCGTGCCGGGCGCGGCGAACAGCAGCATCCGGCCCCGGAGCATCGCCACCGGGCCCGATCCCGGGCCTTCCTCCCAGAGCCGGTCGACCATGCGTCGGCCGAAGATCGCCGGTGCGCTGACGATGTCGAAGACGGAACCGCAGCCCAGGACCACGGGGGCCGCCGGCCGCTCGTCCCAGAGCGCCCGGGTACTGCGCGGATACGGTTCTGCGGAAGCGAGCCAGGCGGCGCCGTCCGCGGTGAGGGAGGCGGGCGAGAACGGGGCGGTGCTTGTGCTGCTCATGGCAGATACATCTACCGACGGTGAGCACTTCGTTCCGTGGAGTTCCCGGAAACCGGGACAGGGTGGGGTGGCAGGGCGTATCTTGCCCGCCCACCTGGCATATGCCATGGGTGTGCACGCGGACCCGTCCCGTCCGTCCCGTCGATCCCAGCGGTCACACCGGGTCGACGTGCCCCGGTCCCTCGACCCCCCGCATCAGATCCCTGCCGAACTCCACCATCTTCTTGGCGTAGTCCTCGGTCCACTCGGCCTGCGCGGCGATGTCGGCGGGCGTCAGCCGGTCGAAGCGCCGGGGATCCGCCAGCTGGGCCGCCGCGATGGCCTGGAACTCCATCGCACGGTCCGTCGCCGCCCGGAACGCCTGCGTCAGCTCGGTCGCCCGCGCCAGCAGCGCCCGCGGGTCGTCGATCGACTCCAGGTCGAAGAAGTGCTCCGGATCGGAGGCCGCCTGCGCGGGCTCGAAGAGCAGGGGCGCGGGGCGTAGCCGCGGTTCGTTCCGACGCGGCGTGGGCTCCGCCATGTCTTGTCCTCCTCGTACGTCACCGATCTCGTAGGTCACCGTCCCCCTCCCCCGCGAGCGGGGCATCCCCAGCGGACCGGCCCACCGTCCATTGTCCCGCGCCCACGCAAGTGGGCACCGGGCGCAGGTCAGAGGGACGGTCGCCGGGTTCTACCCCGGCCGCCACCCCACCCGGTGCTCGGCGAGCTGCGCCGGCACCGCATGATTCGCCTCCCAGCCATCGGGGCGGTATTCATTTGGCCGCCTCCGGCGGTGTGCCGGATTCCGTCCGGCGGAGGGGCGGTGTTGTGGTCCGGGCCTGGTTGCCGGTTCGGTCATGGCCGCCACCCCACCCGGTGCTCGGCCAGCCGCGCCAGCACCGCATGGTTCGCCTCCCAGCCATCCGGAAACTTCACCACCGTCCCCAGTTGCACCGGCTCCGTCGACGGATAGTCGTCCAGCAGTTCGCTCACCCCCGCCCGGCACACCACGATGCACGCGTGGCGGTGGCGGGAGGCGAGGACGCACAGGCGGCCCGTTTCCAGGTGGAAGGCGGTGGCGTCGGGGCGGCCGGAGAGCGGGTGGAGGACCACGGTCACGTCGTACTCGCGGCCCTGGAGGCGGTTCGCCGTGTCCACGGTGACGTCCGTCACCCCCAGCTCGGTCAGTGCCGCCCGGACCGCCGCCGCCTGGTCCCGGTGGGCCGTGCCGACCGCGATCCGGTCGGCGGTGAGGGGCACGGCATCCGGCGAGCGCTCCGACGTCGCCGCGCCGTCCCGGTCCAGGAGGCGCCGTACGACCGTCGCGACCGCCCGTACCGCCTCGGGGTCCGTGCGCGGGGTGTGCCGGGCGGGCAGCTCGAGCAGCCCCCAGCCCGACTGAGCCGCCTCGTCGATCACCCGGTCCGGGCCCGAGCCGTCCGACGGGACCGCGAAGGCCAGGCTGCGGTCGCCGTGGTCCGTGCCGCTGCGGAACGGCGTGTATGGGTAGAAGGCGTCGGAGACCAGAGGCGCGGCCGAGGCCGGGAGGCGCCAGGAGACCGGCAGGCGGTGCTGGGGCAGTTCCGGATTGTGGGCCAGAAGGGTCGTCACGGCGGACCCGGAGGGGTCGTACGACAGGCCCGCCCACTGCTCGCTGCCGACGATGGAGAACGGGTCCAGCTGACCCGGGTCGCCGACGAACAGCGCCCGTTCGAAGAGGCCGGCCACCGCGAGCAGCGAGTCCGAGCGCATCTGGTACGCCTCGTCGACGATCGCGTGCCGCCACGGCTCGTCGACCTTGACGTGCGCCCACTTGGCCGCCGTCGAGATGACGACCGACAGGCCGCTCAGGTCGCCGGCCTTCGCCGACTTGCGTACGTTCGGCAGCTCGTCCAGCGCCTTGTCGTACGGGTCGGCGTCGCTGCTGTGCAGGCGCCCCACCGGCAGCGCGGGGTTCTTCTCGGCGAGCCTGAGGACCAGGTCGTCGACCTGGGCGTTGGTCTGCGCGACGACCATCAGCGGGCGCCCGGCGTCGGCGAGTTCGAGGGCCGCGCGGACGACGAGCGTGGACTTGCCGGCGCCGGGCGGGGAGTCCACGACGACACCGCGCGCGGTGCCGTGCAGCGTGTCGTGGAGGATCGCGTCGGTGGCCTCGGCCGCCGCGGCGCCGGGGTCGAACACGGCCGTCACAGGACGTCCTCCCGGGTCAGCGGATCGGCGGCCTCGGACACCTGCTCCCCGGGCGGCCCGCCGTGCGTCCACGGCGTCTCCTCCGGGTCGGGCAGTTTCGCGCCGCCGCGCTGCTCGTGCTCGAACAGCGTGAAGCAGACCAGGTCACCCTTCTCCGGCACCGACCCCTCCTCCGGCTCCTTGCCGCGGCCCATCTTGTCGAGCACCCGCAGCACCATCAGCGCCCCGTCATCCCCGAAGTCCCCCTCATAGCCGACGAACTCCGCCGACTGAGGCTTCCCACCCAGCGACCGGAACACCTTCGCGCGCTCGCCCAAATGCGGCCGGTCATCCGTGCGAACGGTGACCAGGGGGCGCGGACTGGGCCGCTTGCCCTCGCTGTACGCCATGACGACATCGGTGACCTCGCCCGCGAACGCCTCCCCGGCCAGCCGCCGCCCCGCCATCACCAGCGGGTCGTCGAGCGCCTCCTGCGCCTCCAGCCGGGCCTGTTCGCGCTCGCGCGCGGCGAGCTTGTTGGCGGCGGTGACCGCGTCGTCGCGGCGCGGCTGCGGCGGCTCGCCGGCCACGACGCGGTCGCGGTGGCCGGTGAACGACCAGCGGTCCCGGGTCCACCGCTCCTCGACCCGCCCGGCCTCGGGCAGCTCCCGCACCAGGTCGAGGCCCCGCCACACCGCGTCCCAGGTGGGCCGGGTCCGGCTCTCGACGAGCGTGCGGACCTCTTGCTCGGCGGCGGTCAGGTCCCCGAGCCGGTCGTCGGCCTCCAGCCCGTCCTCGGCGGCGGCGAGGGCCGTACGCGCGCGGTCGTAGCGCTCGATGGCGGGGGCGAGCAGCTTGTTGTCGAAGGCCGGGTCGGTGGCGGGACCGGCGGGCGGGCACAGCAGTTGGCCGGCGCGGTCCCGCGCGAGTTCCGCGCGCAGTGCCGCATCGGCGCCCGTCTCACCCTGCGGCGGGGCGATCCACGCCAGCAGCGCGCCCAGGTGCTGGTCCTCCAGGGTGGACTGGCCGGTCGCCCAGTGCCGGGCCAGTACGTCGGTCATGGCCAGCAGCAGCGAGGAGCCCGGCACGCGGGCCCGCTCGCCGAAGTGGGTCAGCCAGCGGCCGAGCAACGGCACGTGCGGGGGCGCGGGGTAGGGGGTCTCCGGGTCCTGTTCCGCCGTACGCCTGAAGCGCATGGAGCGGCCGAGGAGCCGCACGAAGTCGACGCCCGCGCGGCTCGGCACGATCAACTGCGGGGCGTCCGCGCACAGTTCGACCTCGACCTTGACCCGTTTGCCGGTCTCCGGATCGGTCTCGCCCCGCTCGGCGGCCTCGACGTCCTCGGCGAAGGCGTCGAGGTACGGCAGGACGACGTCCGCCAGCTCGGACAGGAAGGTGAACCTGAGGTCCCGGTCGCGCGGCTGCGGTACGACCAGCAGGTGCGGGGCGTCCCGGTCCGTGCCGACCAGCGCGCCGAGCGGGGCGCCGGCCTCACCGGCGGTGGTCAGGGGCACGAAGACCAGGGGCCGCTCGGACAGGCGCCGGTGGCGGACCGTGGCTGCGGGCTGGGCGCGGCCCGTGCTGACGGCTTCGAGGCGGGCGAGGGTGGAGATCAGTGACACGCGGCCACCGCCTCCGCGCCGAGGGCACCGGCATCCTGACCGAGGTCCCGGGCGTCCCGGCCGAGGGCCTCGGCGCGCAGCCGCGCGGCCCTGCGCAGGGCGGCCACCGCCGGGTCGTCCGGGTCGCCGGACTCGCCGCGGGCCGCCGACAGGACGTCCTCGACCGTCGTCAGGCCGCCCAGCTCGGCCCGCACCGAACGGCCCAGCGACGTCACCGCTCCGGCCGCGCGCGAGCGGGCGCGGCAGTGGAAGGCCAGCTCGCAGGCGGACAGGCACTCGGGCGCGTAGGTCGCCGGGACCGACTCGACGGCAGCCGTCAGGTCGGCCTCGGGCAGCTCGGGTGAGAAACAGGTGCCGGCCGGGAGCGTGTCGGCGATGTCCTCGATGCGGGTGAGACGGGCCAGCTGGCGGGAGGTCACCGCGCGCTGCTTGCGGACGTCGACGGCCGAGGCGGTGGGAAGGTTGGAGAAGTCCTTCGGGCAGACGAGCAGGATCCGGTGGCGTACGCGGGGGGCGGGAGCGCTGTCCGCGGCGCTCTGCCTCGGGGGCGCCCCGTCCCTGGCATCCGGCTCCGCGCCGAGCCGGCCGGCGATCTGCTCGAGCGCCATGACGTACACCGCCGCCTGCCGCGCGGCCGCGCCCACCTTCGCCGCGTCCGCGGAACCGTCCAGCATCGGGAAGGACTTGATCTCGACGACCGTCCAGCTGCCATCCGGGTGCACGACGACCGCGTCCGGCTCCAGGAAGGCGGGCGACCCGGCGACGTCCAGCGCGAGCATGGGGTGGTCGAGCAGCGTCCACTCGCCGCGTGCCTCGGTGGCCTCGCGCAGCGCCAGTGCCGTACGGGCCGTGCGGCCCTCGGGGCCGGACGCGACGAGCTCAGGCACGCGCGCGTGGGCGGGCGGTTCGGCAGCGCGGTCCAGCTTCTCGTGGACCAGGCGCAGCAGCTCCGCGCCGCCGTCCGCCTTGACCTTGGCCTCGAAGGCGTTGCCGCGTGTGAAGGCGAACTGTGACTGCCCGAAGACCGCCGGCGAGCCGAGCGCGCTCGCCAGCGCGGCCTTGTCCACCCCGGCGCCGTCCAGGATCGCTCTGCGCTTGCAGCCGGGGTTGGCGGCGAGGGCGGCCAGGGCGCGCGCGTCCAGCGCCTTGGCCGGGACTTCGGGACCGCGCAGCTCAGCGAGCCGGTGCCGGAGCGCCGTCCCCCGCGTCCTGGGGAGAGGCACTCGGCTCGGCTCCGGATCCGAACCGGGACTCGCGCTGCCGTGGAATTCGCTCACCCGCGGAAGTCTGGCATCCGCCACTGACAATTGAGGAAGAAGCGTCGGCGGAGCCGCTCGTGACCGTGGTGCCGGAGCCGCTCGCGACCTTGGCACCGACACCGCTCGCGACCATCGCGTCGGCGCCCCGCGTGACCGTGCCCACGGAGGCGGTCGCGACGGGCGCGGCCACCGCCCCGAAGCGTGCCCGGACCCGGTCCGCGGTCCGCATGACGTACGGCGTCAGCAGCAGCC
Source organism: Streptomyces sp. NPDC055013 (assembly GCF_053608645.1). NCBI lineage: Bacteria > Bacillati > Actinomycetota > Actinomycetes > Kitasatosporales > Streptomycetaceae > Streptomyces > Streptomyces sp. NPDC055013. The sequence continues at coordinate 126,151 of NZ_JBSGVW010000014.1, read as the reverse complement.
CGGCGCCCATCACGGCGGCGCCCGCCACCGCGTCGAGGAAGTAGTGGTTGGCAGTGCCCATCACCACGATCGTCGTGATCAGGGGGTAGGCGACGGCCGCGACCTTCGTGAGGCGCGTGCCGCCGTACCGCCACAGCATCACCCCGCACCACAGCGCCCAGCCGACGTGCAGGCTCGGCATGGCCGCGTACTGGTTCGTCATGCCGCCGAGGCCCTTGGGCGCACTCGCCTCGCCGCCCCACCAGCCGTACGAGCTGTACTGCGCCATCGTGTCGACGAAGCCGTAGCTCCCGGCGAGCAGCCGGGGCGGGCAGGTGGGCAGCAGGGTGAAGCCGATCAGGCCTATGAAGGTCGACGTCATCAGCCAGGTGCGGGCCGCGCGGTAGCGCACGGTGCGGGACCTGAAGATCCAGACCAGCAGCACGGGGGTGACCAGGTAGTGCAGCGACGCGTACCAGAAGTCCGCCGGGATACCGATCCAGGGCTCGCGCGTGAAGAGACGGTTGAGCGGGTGCTCCGCGTTCAGGTACAGGGCCTTTTCGATGTCCAGGATCGCCAGGCCGTGGTCGACGGCGTGCGAGACATCGCCCCGGGCGAGCAGTCGGCCCGCCGAGTAGCAGGCGTAGACCAGCAATATCAGCGGCAGCTCGGTCCACCAGCGCAGGCGGGTCCGCGGCGTCGCCTCCACGCCAGCTATTTCGGCGTGTGGCATCCGATCGCCTCCCCCTTCTTGTCAGCGCCCGGTTGACCGGTCGTACCACTTTACGGTGTATGCGCGAGCCACCTTCAGGCGCCCCGGCCCTCAAGACGCAGAGATCGCCCGCCGGGTTGCCCCGGCACAGCGTGCGCGATGATGGATGGGTTCCGCTTCTCATTTCTCCCGGGAAAGGCTCCTTCATGGCACCGCGCATCCTGCTCGCCCGGCACGGACAGACGGCGTGGTCGCTGTCCGGCAAGCACACGGGCAGGACCGATGTGCCGCTCCTGGAGGAGGGTCGCCAGGGCGCGAAGCTGCTCGGCGAACGCCTGCACGGGTCGCCGTACGACAGGCTGGCGGGGGTCGAGATCCGCACCAGCCCGCTGTCACGCGCGCGTGAGACGTGCGAACTCGCCGGCTTCGGGGACCGCGCGCGTACCTGGGACACGCTCGTGGAGTGGGACTACGGCGCCTATGAGGGCATGACTCCGGCGGACATCCAGGCCATCCGCCCCGGCTGGCTCATCTGGCGCGACGGCGTGCCCGAGGGCGAGACCCTGTCCGAGATGACGGCCCGGGCCGACGAGGTGGTGGCATGGGCGCGCGCGGACGACCGTGACGTGCTGGTCTTCGCGCACGGGCACATCCTGCGGTCCATAGGCGCGCGCTGGCTGGGGCTGCCGCTCGACTTCGCGGCACGGATACGGCTGAACCCGACGTCGCTGTCCGTGCTCGGGTGGGCTTACGGAGAGCCGGCGATCGAGAGCTGGAACGACTTGGGGCACCTGGCCGGATAGCGCGCCGGCCGGCGTTGCCCGCGGGCGGTCACACCGTGCGCGGCACGCTCGCGTGGCGTTCCAGAAACGCCGACACCCCACGCGCCCTGCGGTGCGGCAACAGCACCCGCGCCGTCCCCGCCAGCATCGTCTGCACCCGCGACGACTGCACTTGGTCCAAGAGGTCCAGCACGCGCATCCCGGCCGTCGCAGCCTCATCGGGACGGCCCCCGCGGGCCAGGTCGTCCGCCAGTTCCGCCGTGTAGAGGGCGATGTTGCGTGTGAAGTGCGGGTCCTGGAGCTGGGCCGCCCGCCCGGCGTGCCGCGCGGCCCGCTGCCAGTTGCCCAGCGTCGACCAGCACTGCGCCTCCAGGATCTCCAGCTCGGCCTCGCCGTAGAAGCTCATCCACTCGGGGTCGGCGTCCGAGCTGCCCCGGTCGTAGAGGGCCTGCGCGCGGGCGAGGGCCTGTTCGCAGCCGGTGCGGTCGGCGAGCCCCGCCCAGCCGCCGGCCTCGCGCAGCGCCAGCAGCGACATCAGGCGGGAGGAGCCCAGGGGCCGCGCGACGCGTTGCGCGGCCTGGGCCGCCCGCACGGCCTCCCGCGGCCGGCCCGCGTCCCGCGCGAGGAACGAGGTGTTGCAGAAGGCGTGCGCCTCGAGCGCCGGGTCGCCCGCCATCCGGGCCGTGGCCAACGCCTCCGCGTAGTGCGAGCGCGCGTCGTCGAACCGCCCCGAGTCGTGCGCCAGCCACCCCACCGAGATGGCCAGTTCACCGGCGCCCGCGTGAAGCCGTTCGCCGGTCGCCTGCCGGGTCGTACCGGCGTCGAGCAGTTCGTACGCGGCACGCAGCGGAGCGGCCGCGCGCCGGTAGAGGCCGTCGGCCCCGTGCCGGTCGTCGAGCAGCCGGATACGGCGTACGGCCTCCTCCAGCGCGTCCGCCTCGCGGCCCCCGACACGTCTGACGGGACGCTCCGCGGCCGCGGCGTCGAAGGTGAGCCCCAGGGGGCTCAGCGAGGCGGCGGCCATCGTGGCGCCTCCGCCGGTCATGAATGCGCGACGCAGCACGTCGCTCTCCTCGTGGATCTCGTCGTTCTCGTGGTTCTGCTGTGCTCCGTATGCGGCGTACGCGGCATACGGGTCGTACGGGTTCTGCGGGTTCAGCGAGTCCTTCTGGTCATACGGCTCGTGGGCCCCCCACGTCTCACTCGTGATGCACACCGGGCTTGTGATGTGCACGAGGGGCGCGTCCTCGTCGGCGTGCGCCCGGCGTCCGCGTACGGACGAGCGGGGCGCGAAGCCGAAGTCGGTGAGCGTGCGGCCGGGGAACATGTGCAGGAACACCCGTTCGTACGCGTAGTTGGGGCAGCGGATCTCGCCTGCCTCGACCCGTCCGACGTAACGCGCGTCACAGCTGACCCGCTCGCCGATCTCGCGCGCGGCCCGTCGTACCGCCGCGGCGAACTCGGCCGGCGAGCGCTGTCCGCGCAACTGCCGGAACGCGAGATTCGGCCGTGGCGGCCTGGGGGACTGGGACGAGGTCAGCTCTGACGACGCCATGGCCGGGTCCTCTCGTGCGAACCGTCGAACCATGCCGGAATCCAGGCGAGTTGAACGGAATGTCCGAACCGGGTATCCGTACCGAATATCCGTGTGGTGCCCTTGCTTCCAGCGGGCAAGAACGTACCTGCTGTAGCGGAGCCGCCACGCAGTGTTTGGCTACAAAACGGATATCTCATGCAGGATCTGCCATGAACTGCCATCCTTTGCGGCGGACTTCCGCCGTAGCCGTTGACGCCGTGCCGCGTTGAACTCTTCGGACTGCAAAAGGGGTTCCGTGGTGGAGGCCGAGATGGAGACCAGCCAGAGCATCGCTCCGCATACGCCGTCGACGACGGTGGGGCACGCGCCGACCGCACAGTGCAGCGAGCCGCCGGAGGCGGGTTGTGACGTGGTCACGGTTCCGGCGCGGCAGGGCCTGGAGGCGGTCGACATCCTGCGGCGGGGCGCGACCGGGGAAGCGGTGGGCCCCGTCCTGCACGACGACGACTGCGACACGCTGGGCTTCGTGGTCCCGCCGGGCACGGCGGCCGCCTGGGACGTCCCCGGCAGCACCTGCACGGAGACCGACGGCCGCGGGATGAGCCTGAACCTGAACCCCGAGCCGCCCGTCGAGGGCTCGGACTGGCTCCTGCCGCCCGGCGACGCCGACCTGGCGACGGATCCCGCGGTGCTGCGCAAGGCGCTCGGGGAGGCCGCGCGATTGATCGAGGCCGCCGACAACTGCAGCTGACGCCGCTGCCCGGGCGGCACCGCCTCCCACTTGCGACAATGGCCCAATGAGGAAGCCCAGGAAAGCCCGGCGCCGGTCGGCCGCGGTCGAAGCCGTCGTCGAACAGGTCGACGGAGGGCTCGCCGAGCTGATACCCGACCCGGACCGCGCGCGGGCCTGGACCCTCCTCATCGACGGCGCTCCCCAGTCCCACGTCGATCTCGACGACCCCGCCTTCCTCTCCTTCGAATACCAGCGCCGCTTCGGGCACGTCATCGACCTGGTGGCCGCACCCGGCAAGCCCGTGCAGGCCGTGCACCTCGGCGGCGGCGCCCTCACGCTCGCCCGCTACGTCGCCGCCACCCGGCCCCGCTCCACCCAGCAGGTCGTCGAGCGGGACGGAGCCCTCGTCCAACTGGTCAGACGGGAACTGCCGTTGGATCCGAACGCCCGGATCCGGGTGCGGTCTGCGGACGCCCGGGACGGGCTCGCCAAGGTGCCCGACGGGTGGGCCGACCTCGTCATCGCCGACGTGTTCAGCGGGGCCCGCACCCCCGCCCACCTGACGTCGACGGAGTTCCTCGACGACGTACGCAGGGCCTTGAAACCCGGCGGCGTCTACACCGCCAACCTCGCCGACGGGCCGCCGCTCGCGCATCTGCGCGGCCAGATCGCCACCGCGGCCGCCCGGTTCGCCGAGTGCGCGCTGGTCGCCGACCCGACGGTGCTGCGCGGCAAACGCTTCGGCAACGCGGTTCTCGTCGCCTCCGACCGGCCCCTCCCGATCGCCGAACTGACCCGCCTCGCCGCCTCCGACCCGCACCCGGGCCGCGTCGAACACGGCAGGTCCCTCGCCGACTTCACCGGCGGCGCCGCAGCCGTCACGGACGCGGCCGCGGTCGCCTCACCGGCGCCGCCCGCCTCCGTCTTCAGGTGAGCCGGCGGCCGCGCAGGGGGTCAGTAGGTTCCGATCTCCACCCGCGGCGGCCCGTCGTGCCAGGTGCAGAACACCGAAACCCGGTCCGCGCCGGAGCCGAACTCCACCCGGATCCACGTCTCCGTCTTCCACACCTGCATCGACCAGCCCGCGCCCGGGGTGGCCGAGACGAGGGTCGCGGAGGTCTCGCCGATGTCGAAGACCGCGCGTCCGCCGTCGGTGTCATAGCTCTTGACCCGGCCGGACGTGGTGGGGGAGGGGCTGGTGCTCTTGGGCGGTGTCTTCGACGGGTCCGGCGTGCGAGGCGTCCCGGTCGGCTTCGGCGAGGGACTGGAGGAAGTCTTCGAGGGGGTCGGCCGGTTCGTGGACGACGCCAGCGGCTTCGACTCCTGGGTCGTCCCCTCGGCCGCCGTGATGGGCAGGGCGCGCGGCCGGTCGTACACCGTGCCGGCCATCACCGTGTGGACACCCCACCACGACAGCGTGACCGCCGCGCCCGTGGCGAGCGACCAAGCCAGTACGTGTACGAGTCCTCTGCGCATCGCGGGCCATACTGCCTCACGCGTCCCGGACGTGTCGCGCGCTTGCCGCACGGGTGCCCCTGGATGCCGAGTTGTCCACAGGGGGCGAGTTGTCCACAGGCCCGGACCGGGCTCGGTCGCATGGCGTACGGTGCGGCGCATGGCAAGTGTGCTCGTGGTCGAGGACGACCAGTTCGTACGCTCGGCGCTGATCCGGCACCTGACCGACGCCACCCACACGGTGCGCAGCGTCGGTACGGCACTGGAGGCGCTGCGCGAGGTCGCCCATTTCCGTTTCGACGTGGTCATCCTGGACCTCGGTCTGCCCGATCTGGACGGCTCCGAGGCCCTGAAGATGCTGCGCGGCATCACGGACGTACCTGTGATCATCGCCACCGCCCGGGACGACGAGGCGGAGATCGTCCGGCTGCTGAACGCGGGCGCGGACGACTATCTGACCAAACCGTTCTCGGTGGAGCACCTGTCGGCCCGGATGTCCGCGGTGCTGCGCCGGGCCCGGTCGAGCGGCGGCGAGGCGGCCCCCTCCAGCGTGCTGTGCGTGGGCGGTCTGACCGTCGACCCGCTGCGCCGCCAGGCCGAGTTGGACGGCGCGAGCCTCGACCTCACCCGCCGCGAGTTCGACCTGCTCGCCTTCCTGGCCGGACGGCCCGGGGTCGTCGTCCCGCGCAAGGAACTGCTCGCGGAGGTCTGGCAGCAGTCGTACGGCGACGACCAGACCATCGACGTCCATCTGTCCTGGCTGCGCCGCAAACTGGGCGAAACGGCCGCCAACCCGCGCTATCTGCACACCCTGCGGGGCGTCGGCGTGAAGCTGGAGCCGCCGCGATGAGATGGGCACTGGTCAAGGTCTGCCTGGCGGTCACCACCATGGTCGTGGTCGCCTTCGCCGTCCCGCTCGGCCTGGTCATCAGGGAGATGGCCCGCGACCGCGCCTTCTCCAACGCCGAGCGCGAGGCCGCCGCCGTCGCCCCGGCCCTGTCCATCACCACCGACCGGGACCAGCTGGAGCGGGTCGTCGCCTCGGCCGGGTCGGACGCGGGCATGGCCGTGCACATACCGGCCTCCGGTGACGCGGCCGCCGTCGACCTCGGCCGGCAGCGCGCCGCCGCCGAGGACATCGCGACCGTACGACGGCTGGGCCGCGCCTCGACCGCCGAGGTCGCGGGCGGGTCCACGCTGCTCCAGCCGGTCGCGCTGAGCTCCGGTGAGATCGCCGTCGTCGAGGTGTACGTCCCCGAGGTGGAGGTCACCAACGGCCTCACCACGGCCTGGGCGGTGCTCGCCGGCGTCGGCCTCGCCCTGATCGTCGGGTCGGTCGCGGTCGCCGACCGGCTCGGCGTACGGATGGTGCGGCCCGCACAGCGCCTGGTCGAGGGCGCCCACGAGCTGGGGGAGGGGAAGCTGGGCGCCCGGGTGCCCGAGGAGGGGCCGAACGAACTGCGGCTGGCGGCCGTCGCGTTCAACTCGATGGCCGACCAGGTCGTCCAACTCCTCGCGAACGAGCGGGAGCTGGCGGCCGACCTGTCTCATCGTCTGCGGACGCCGCTGACGGTGCTGCGGCTGAACGCGGCCTCGCTCGGGGACGGTCCGGCCGCCGAGCAGACCAGGGCCGCCGTCGCCCAGCTGGAGCGCGAGGTCGACACGATCATCCGTACGGCCCGGGAGGCCAAGCCGCAGACGGTGGCGGCGGGCCCGGGCGCCGGGTGCGACGCGGCCGAGGTGGTGCGCGAGCGCATGGAGTTCTGGTCGGCGCTTGCGGAGGACGAGGGGCGCAAGGTGCGGGTGGCCGGCGTGGACCGGCCGGTGCGGATACCCGTGGCCCGGGCGGATCTGGCGGCCGCGCTGGACGCCCTGCTCGGCAACGTGTTCCGGCACACCGCCGAGGGCACGGCGTTCGCGGTCGACGTGCACAACGGCGAGGACGCGGTGATCGTGCTCGTCTCGGACGCGGGGCCCGGCATATCCGACCCCGAGGCGGCGATGGCGCGCGGACGCGGGTCGGGCAGCGCCGGGTCGACCGGGCTCGGGCTGGACATCGTGCGGCAGCTCGCGGAGTCGACGGGCGGGGACGTACGGATCGGGTCGTCGGTGCTCGGCGGGACCGAGGTGCGGATCTGGATCCAGCTGGACGCGCGGGCGCCGGTGCGCAGGGGCCACCGGGGTTCGGTACGCCGTCGCCGGCCGGGCAGATTGGTCTCGACCTTTAACCGCTCCCGATCCCTCCCTTAAGCGCACCCTAAGGTCCCCAACCCCCGCCCGGATCAGGAGCTTTGCCCGATTCGAGATCGCTAGCGTGCTGCCGCACCCCCCACCCCGAACAGCAAAGGCAGACACGCGATGAGCACCCACCGGCGCAAGATCAGCGGCAGGAACAAGGCGATCGGCGGTCTCGTCGCCGCGGCCGTGGTCGGCGGCGCCGCGCTCGTGTTCACCGGCACCGCGCAGGCCGCCGGGATCGGTGCGGCGTACACGAAGACCAGTGACTGGTCGACGGGTTACACCGCGCAGTACGTCGTCACGAACAACAGCGGTCAGGCACAGCAGGACTGGAAGCTGGAGTTCGACCTGCCGTCGGGCTCGAAGCTGAGCTCGCTGTGGAACGCCGAGTCGAGCGTGAGCGGGCAGCACGTCACCGCGACGCCGCCGAAGTGGGACAAGGACGGCCTGGCCGCCGGTGAGTCGGTGACGGTCGGCTTCGTCGTCAACGGCACGGGCGCCCCGGCGGGCTGTCTGATCGACGACGCGAAGTGTTCCGCGGACGACAGCGCGACACCCGAGCCGAGCGGCCGTCCGACGGCCACCGAATCAGGCCCGGCGAAGCCGACGGCCACCCCCACCCAGAGCGCGCCGCCCACCCAGTCGGCCACCCCCACCGCCAAGCCCTCGCAGACCCCCGGCTCCGGAACAGCCGCCACCGCCGGCTTCGCCCCGTACATCGACACCTCGCTCCACCCGGCCTTCGACATGGTCGCGAGCGCCGAGGCGACCGGCGTGAAGGACTACAACCTCGCCTTCGTCACCGACGGTGGCGGCTGCACCCCGAAGTGGGGCGGCGTCACCGACCTCGGCGGCGACGCGGTGGCCGCGCAGATCGGTGACCTGCGTGCCAAGGGCGGCGACGTCCGTGTCTCCTTCGGCGGCGCGGCCGGCAGCGAGCTGGCGACGACCTGCTCCTCGGCGGACGCGCTGGCGGCGGCGTACGAGAAGGTCGTGAGCGCGTACAAGCTGACCAAGGTCGACTTCGACGTCGAGGGCGGTGCCCTGCCGGACAAGGCGGCCAACACCCGCCGTGCCCAGGCGATCGCCGAGCTCCAGAAGGCCCACCCCGGCCTGGACGTCTCCTTCACCCTCCCCGTCATGCCGGAGGGCCTGACCCAGCCCGGCGTCGACCTCCTCGCCGACGCCAAGAAGAACGGCGTGCAGATCGACACCGTCAACATCATGGCGATGGACTACGGCCCCGCGTACAGCGACGACATGGGCACCTACGCCGAGCAGGCGGCCACCGCCACCCAGGCCCAGGTCAAGAGTGTGCTCGGCCTCTCCGACAGCGCCGCCTGGAAGACGGTCGCCGTCACCCCGATGATCGGCGTCAACGACGTCGTCACCGAGATCTTCAAGGTCGACGACGCCACCCAGCTGGTGAACTTCGCCAAGTCCAAGGGCCTCGGCTGGCTGTCGATGTGGTCGGCGACCCGCGACAAGCAGTGCGCGGGCGGCGAGAAGCCGGCGGCGGACGCCACGTGCAGCTCGATCCTCCAGGAGAAGTTCGCGTTCTCGAAGGCGTTCGCGGCCTACAACTGACCCACCACTCGGGTCCATTGAGCCCACGGGGGCACGCCCCGGCCGGTCTTCCCCCCATCCGGCCGGGGCGGATCCGTCTAGATCTCCGGTTCCACCGCCGGCAACGTCCCGGTCCGAGCGGCCTCCCCGTACCAGTACGCACTGGACTTCGGCGTCCGGGCGAGCGTCGAGTAGTCGACGTACACCGCCCCGAACCGCTTGCTGTACCCGTACGCCCACTCGAAGTTGTCCAACAGCGACCACAGGTAGTAGCCGCGGACGTCGGCGCCGTCGGCGATCGCGCGGCGGACCGCGGAGAGGTGGCCGTGGAGGTAGGCGACGCGCTCGGGGTCGTGGACGCGGCCGTCCGGGTCGGGCTTGTCGTCGTAGGCCGCGCCGTTCTCGGTGATGTAGAGGGGCAGGCCCGGGGCCTCCCGGGAGTAGCGCATGATCAGCTCGTGCAGGCCGGTCGGGTCGATGGTCCAGCCCATCTCCGTGCGGTCACCGGGAGTCTGGTGGAACAGCACGTCGTCCGCCCCCGGCCACGGCGAGTGCGCGCTCGCCCCGTGACCGTCCGCCCGCGGGCCGCTGACGTCCGTCTCGGCCGCCGACACCAGTGCCGGGGTGTAGTAGTTCAGGCCCAGGGCGTCCAGCGGCTGGTTGATCGCCGCGAGGTCGCCGTCCAGGACGTACGACCAGTCCGTCACCGGCTCCGTCGCCGCATAGAGCGTCTCGGGGTAGACGCCGTGCAGGATCGGGCCGTGGAAGATCCCGTTGGCCAGGTTCTCGATCTTCCGGGCCGCCACCAGGTCCGCCGGGTCCTGCGACAGCGGCCGGACCACGGAGGAGTTGAGGCTGAGTGCCACCGAGTTGCGGGCCGGCATCACCGTACGCAGGGCCGAGGTGCCCAGGCCGTGCGCGAGGTTGAGGTGGTGGGCCGCCCGCAGCGAGGCCTCCGGTTCCGTACGGCCCGGCGCGTGCACGCCCGACCCGTAGCCCAGGAACGCGCTGCACCACGGCTCGTTCAGCGTGATCCACTGCTCCACGCGGTCGCCGAGCGCCTCGCCGACGATGTGCGCGTACTCGGCGAACCGGTACGCCGTGTCGCGCTCCGGCCAGCCGCCCGCGTCCTCCAGCTCCTGCGGCAGGTCCCAGTGGTAGAGGGTGACGGCCGGCTTGATGCCGTGCGCGAGCAGCTCGTCCACCAGCCGGCGGTAGAAGTCCAGGCCCCGCTGGACCGCCGGGCCCCGGCCCGTGGGCTGCACGCGCGACCAGGAGATCGAGAAGCGGTACGCGCTGAGGCCGAGCTCGGCCATCAGCGCCACGTCGTCGCGGTAGCGGTGGTAGTGGTCGACAGCGATGTCACCGTGCTCGCCGCCGGCGGTCCGCCCCGGCGTATGGCTGAAGGTGTCCCAGATCGACGGGGTACGGCCGTCCTTCCGCACCGCCCCCTCGATCTGGTACGCGGACGTCGCGGCGCCCCAGAGGAAGGCGGGCGGAAACGACACGGAGGTCATGGGCTCAGGCATGGAAGCGCTCCCATAGGGGGTCGTGGAGACCGACGGGTAGAAGGGGAGTAAGAGGGGAGGGGGGATGGGGGAAGAGGGGCCGAGGGGAGAGAGGCCGGGGCGCCGATGACCCGGCCCCAAGAGTCCTACCGAAAGGGCGATATGGCCGGGCGTCAGCCCTTGATCGCGCCCTGCATGATGCCGCCCACGATCTGCTTGCCGAACAGCAGAAAGGCGATCAGCAGCGGCAGCGTGCCGAGCAGGGCGCCCGCCATGATCACCGCTTGGTCGGGGACATAGCCGGTGCCGAGGGAGTTGAGGGCGACCTGCACCGTCGGGTTCTCCTGGTTCAGGGCGATGATCGGCCACAGGAAGTCGTTCCAGGCGAACACGAAGGTCAGCAGGCCGAGGACGGCCATCGCGGGCCGGGCGGCCGGGAACACCACGTGCCAGACGACCCGCAGACTGCTCGCGCCGTCCACCCGAGCCGCCTCGATCAGCTCGCTCGGCAGCGCCTGTACCAGGTACTGCCGCATGAAGAACGTACCGAAGGCCGTGCACAGCGTCGGCAGGATGACCGTCTGGAGCTGGTTCGACCAGCCGAGGTCCGCCATCCACAGATAGAGGGGTACGACCGCCAGCTGCGGCGGGATCATCATCGTGAAGATCGTCAGCAGCAGCAGGACGCCGGAGAACCGGAAGCGGAGCTTGGCGAAGGCGAAACCGGCCAGCGTGGCGAACAGCACCGTGCTGACGGTGATGGTGCCCGCGACGAACATGGTGTTGAACATCGCCTTTCCGAGCCCGGCCTCCTCCCATGCCCGGTCCATGTTCTTGAACAGGTTCCCGCCGAACCACAGCGGCGGCGGCGTCTCCGCGAGCCGCCGGTCCGTGCGCGAGGCCGCGATCGCCGTCCACACCAGCGGGGCCAGCGAGACGAGCGCGAAGACGGCCAGGACGACGTAGGTGAGCGGGCCGGCGTGCAGCTGCTTGCCCGCGCCCATCACGCGGGGGCGCCGGGGTGGCCGTACCTTCTGGGCCGGGACCTGAGGAGTGGTCAGTTCACTTGTTGTCATTGGGACTTCCTCAGCCGTCGGGTCACCAGCAGTTGGATCACGGCGACGATCAGCAGGATCAGGAACATCGACCAGGCGATCGCGGACGCCTTGCCGAGATTGCCGATGATCCAGCCCTGGTCGTACATGTACAGACCGAGCGTCTGGTACTGGTGCTCGGAGCCGCCCTTCGAACCGCTCACCCCGCCGAACAGCAGGGGCTCACCGAAGAGCTGGGTCGCGCCGATCGTGGAGACGACGACCGTGAACAGGATCGTCGGCCGCAGCTGCGGGATCGTCACATGGATGAACTGCTGCCAGCGGTTGGCGCCGTCGATGGCCGCCGACTCGTACAGGTCGGCCGGGATCGCCTGCATGGCGGCGAGATAGATCAGTGCGTTGTAGCCGGTCCAGCGCCAGATCACGATCGAGGAGACCGCGAACTGCGAACCCCAGTCGGACTCACGCCAGTTGACCGGATCGATGCCGACGAACTCCAGCAGCCAGTTGATCATGCCGCCGTCCCAGGAGTACAGCAGCACGAACACCAGCGTCGCCGCCGCCACCGAGGTGGCGTACGGAGTGAGCATCACGACCCGCCACACGGTCGAGCCGCGCAGTTTGTAGTTGAGCAGGTGCGCCAGGCCGATCGCCATCAGCAGCTGCGGGACCGTGGAGATCACGCCGATGGTGAAGGTGTTCCACAGGGCGTTCCAGAAGAAGTCCGAGGACAGCAGGTTCTGGTAGTTGTCCAGGCCCGCCCAGGACTGGCCGTCCAGGTTCGCCAGCTGCACGTTGTGGAGCGAGTACCAGGCCGTGTAGAGGAGCGGGATCAGCGAGAACGCCCCGAAGACGATGAAGAAGGGGGCGATGAACGCGTACGGCGACGCCTTCATGTCCCAGCGGTACAGCCGGCTCCGCCAGGAACTGCTCCCCGGCGGCGGCGTACCGCGACCGTGCGCGCGGCCGGCCGCGCCCGGCTGGTCACCGGGCGCGGCGTCGGCGCTCGACGCGGGATGCGCGAGGGCCTCTTTGGAGCTGGTCACTGGCCGAGCACGTCCTTGATCTCCGCGGTGGCGGCGTCCCAGCCCTCGTCGGCGGACTTGCCCTTCTGCTCGACCTGGAGGATGCCGATGTCGGTGATCGCGGTGCCGATCGGCTGGTCCTTGGCGCCCAGGTACTGGGTCGGGATGGTCTCGGCGGAGGCGGAGAAGATCTCGGTGATCGGGGCGTCCGAGAAGTACGCCTGCGTCGCGGTCGCCGGCTTCAGACCGGAGTACGCCGACGGGGTCGACGGGAAGCTGGCCTGCTTGGCGAAGACCTTCGCCTGCTGCTCGGGCGCGGTCAGCCACTTCGCCAGCTTGACGGCCTCCTTCTGGTTCTTGCTCGCCGTCGGCACGCCGACGAACGAACCGCCCCAGTTGGCCGCGGTCGGCGCCGCCGCCACGTCCCACTTGCCCTTGCCCGAGTCTCCGGACTTCTCCTGGATGTAACCGATCATCCAGGCCGGGCAGGCCACCGTGGCGAAGGTGCCGTTGGCGTAGCCCTGGTCCCACGGCTTGTCGAACTGCTTCAGCTTCGCCGACATGTCGCTGGTCGCCACCTCCATGGCGACGTTCCAGGCCTTCTTCACACCCGCGGACTTGTCCCAGACGACATTGCCGTCCTTGTCGTAGTACCGCTCGACCTCGCCGCCGAGGGCAGCGTTGTACACGGAGGAGGCGGAGTCCACGAACTTGGTGCCGCTGGGCGCCTTCTTCATGTACTCCTTGCCGAGGTCGACGTACTTGCCCCAGTCGCCCTTCCACTGCTCGGCGAGCTTGGCGCGGTCGGTCTCCAGACCGGCCTTCTCGAAGAGGTCCTTGCGGTAGCAGATCGCCATGGGCCCGATGTCCGTCCCGAGCCCGATCAGCTTGCCGTCCTTGGTGGTGGCCTGGGCGTTCTTCCAGTCCAGCCACTGGGACTTGTCGGCCTCCTTGCCGAGGTCGACGAACTTGTCGGCCTGCGTCTGCACGGCCTCGGTGATGTTGCCGACTTCGATCGCCTGGATGTCGTCGGTGCCGGAACCGGCCTGGAGGCGCGTCAGGGTCTTGGGCCAGTAGACGTCGGTACGGGTGGTGACGTTCTCCTTGATCGTGATGTCGGGGTTGAGCTTCATGTACTCGTCGTAGAGACCGGCCTGCTTGTAGCCGAAGACACCGAAGGTGCCGATGGTGAGCGTGGTCTTGCCACCTCCGCCGTTGCCTCCCCCTTCGCCCGAAGAGCCGTCGTCCGAGTCCTCGGCGCAGCCGGCGAGCAGCCCTGTCGTCAGCGCGGCTGCGACCGCGAGGGCCATCACCCGGCGGGACCCGCGGGTACTCGTGCGCATTGCGTCCTCCTGTTGCCTGACGTGCCGACCCCCCGGCCAACTGCACTGTTGGGCCCGTTCTTTGTTCTCGCTGCGGCTCGGGCGGGGAACGTGCGGGATGTGTATGAGTCAGGTACTGTGGGAGCGCTCCCACAAGTGATGTGTTGAAGGGTCGTCGGTCCGGGCGGGGGTGTCAAGGGAGTGGACGCGGAGTTCTGCGTTCAGTTATCGGGCCGTTAACTGGACCAAGTTGAGCCCGTCCGGGACCGGGGCCGCCGGCCCCCGGCAACGGTCACTCTCCCTGGCAGGACTGTTAAATTCCAGGCCGGCGCAAAGACAACGGCGGGAAGGCGGAGCCCATGGCAACCCACGGAGCGCGGGGCCGGAGCGGCGGTCGGCCCACCCTCGAAGAGGTGGCGGCACGCGCGGGGGTGGGCCGGGGCACCGTCTCCCGCGTGATCAACGGCTCCCCCCGGGTCAGCGACGCGACCCGCGCGGCGGTGGAAGCGGCGGTGGCGGAGCTCGGCTACGTCCCCAACACCGCGGCCCGCGCCCTGGCCGCGAACCGTACGGACGCGATCGCCCTGGTCGTGCCCGAACCGGAGACCCGCTTCTTCGCGGAACCGTACTTCTCGGACATGCTGAAGGGCGTCGGCGCCGAACTCGCCGACACCGAGATGCAGTTGCTGCTGATCTTCGCGGGCAGTGACAAGGAGCGGCGCCGCCTGGCCCAGTACCTGGCGGCGCACCGCGTCGACGGCGTCCTGCTGGTCTCGGTGCACGCGGACGACCCCCTGCCGGACCTGCTGGCCCAGCTGGAGATCCCGGCCGTGATCAGCGGCCCGCGCTCGGCCGCCGAGACGCTGACGTCGGTGGACTCGGACAACTACGGCGGCGCCCGCTCGGCCGTCGAGCACCTCATGGCCCACGGCCGTAGCCGAATCGCCCACATCACCGGCCGCCTCGACGTCTACGGCGCCCAGCGCCGCGTCGACGGCTACCGCGACGCCCTGCGTGACGCGGGGGTCGGTGTGGACGAGCAGCTGATCGAGCCGGGTGACTTCACGGAGGAGGGCGGCCGGCGCGCGATGGAGGCTCTCCTCGCGCGCTGCCCCGATCTGGACGCGGTCTTCGCGGGGTCGGACGTGACGGCGGCGGGCGCCCGCCAGGCCCTGCGCGAGGTGGGCCGCCGCATCCCCGACGATGTCGCCCTCGTCGGCTACGACGACTCCGCCATCGCCCGCCACATGGACCCGCCCCTCACCAGCGTCCGCCAGCCCATCGAGGAGATGGGCCGCCGCATGATCGACCTCCTCCTCACCGAGATCGCGGACCGCCGTCCGGCGGTGTCACGGGGGTTGGAGAGGAGACAGGTGGTGCTGGCCACGGAACTGGTGGAGCGGGCGTCGTCGTAGCGGGCGCCGCGGGGTGTGCGGTGATGTCACGGGCGTGGTGACGTCCGTGGCGTGGTGACCTCAGGACCTCGGGGGCGCAGCACCCGTCGCCATCTGATCTCGCCGTCCTGCTCCTCGTCCGTCGGGAGCAGCCCCGCGGCCCTGGCCACGGCGGCGGAGGCGAGGTGGTCGGGGTGGATGTGGGCCACGACCGTGCGGACGGGAGGGGCGCCGGCATGTGCGGGCCGCTGCCGCAGCCACGCCACCAGCCCTTGCGCCGCCTCGCGGGCGTACCCGCGCCCCTGCCACCGGGTGCCCACCACCCAGGCGATCTCCGCGGTCGTATCGCTGATCGTGGCCTGGACCGTGCCGATGAGGCGGGAGTCCGTGCGCAGCTGCAGGACCCAGTTGCACCAGGTGACGGACGGGTCCGGGGAGCCGGCGACCAGGCGTTCGTACCGGGTGCGCAGGGCTTCGGGTGACAGGGGCGAGCCGCCGGTGAAGGTGTGCAGGGCCGGGTCGGACAGGGCCGGGGCCAGTTCCGCCGCATGGTCGGCCCGGAGGGGGAGGAGTTCCATCCGGGGCGTGCGGATCGGTTCGGTCAGCACGGGGGTCCTCTCAACTCGCCTCAGCGTGCCGGGTCCTGTCGGTGCCGCAGAACGCGATCAGCCGGTGACCTCTGTGTCGAGGTCACCGGCTGACTGCTCAGGGTGAGTGACGGGACTCGAACCCGCGGCATCCTGGACCACAACCAGGTGCTCTACCAGCTGAGCTACACCCACCATGACCGGTGATGTCTTCCGTGGAATCCCCGACCGGCCGAGAAAAAGTGTACAGGGTCCGAAGGGGTGCTCGCGCACAGCTTTTCGCGGCGGCCCCGAGCGGCCCCCTCGCACCCCTTCCGGAGCCCTACTGAGCAGGCAATACGTGCTTCGCGGCGATCGACTTCGCGGTGTCCGAGTCGGGGCCGGGCTGCGGTACGAAGACGGCCTCGCGGTAATAACGGAGTTCGGCGATGGACTCGCGGATGTCGGCGAGGGCGCGGTGGTTGCCGTTCTTCTCGGGGCTGTTGAAGTAGGCACGCGGGTACCAGCGCCGGGCCAGCTCCTTGACCGACGAGACGTCGACGATCCGGTAGTGGAGGTAATCCTCCAGCGTCGGCATGTCGCGCAGCAGGAAGCCGCGGTCCGTGCCGACGGAGTTGCCGCACAGCGGGGCCTTTCCGGGCTCCTTCACGTGCTCGCGTACATACGTCAGGACCTGCTCCTCGGCGTCCGCCAGCGTCGTGCCGCCGGCGAGTTCGTCGAGCAGTCCGGACGCGGTGTGCATCTGACGCACCACCTCCGGCATCGTCTCCAGCGCCGTGTCCGGCGGGCGGATGACGATGTCCACGCCCTCGCCGAGGACGTTCAGCTCGGAGTCGGTGACGAGGGCGGCAACCTCGATGAGCGCGTCGTCGGACAGCGAGAGGCCGGTCATCTCGCAGTCGATCCACACCATGCGATCGTTCATGCGACCACCCTAAGGCTGACGTCCCTCTTTGGGTGCCCCGCGTCGCAGTGGGCGTGCATGAAGCCGGACGGGCCGAGATGCCCGTCCGGCTTCATGAGGTCACGCTCCGCTGCGCTGCCCCGGCAGGGCCGCCCGGCCTCCGATGTACAGCTCGCGCCCGTTCTCGGAGTGAGCGGGCGGGCCTACGGGGGCCGGGGTGCGGCGGGTCTGGGGCGGGACCGGGCCGCCCTCCGCGTACGGGCTGGGCGGGGGGCCCGAGGGCGCCGAGCCCGGGCCGACCGTGGGCTCCGCGTCCGTCGGCCGCTCACTCTGCGGGCGGCGCGCACGGTACGCCGCCCGGTACGCGGCCGGCGACGAGCCGAGCTGGCGGCGGAAGTGACCGCGCAGTGCCACCGGGGAGCGGAAGCCGCAGCGGCCCGCCACCTCGTCCACCGAGTAGTCCGATGTCTCCAGCAGCCGCTGCGCCTGCAGCACCCGCTGGGTGATCAGCCACTGCAGCGGCGCGCTCCCGGTCAGGGAGCGGAAGCGGCGGTCGAAGGTGCGGCGGCTCATGTACGCGCGTGCCGCCAGCGTCTCGACGTCGAACTGCTCGTGCAGGTGCTCCAGCGCCCAGGCGACGACCTCGGCCAGCGGGTCGGCGCCGATCTCCTCTGGTAAAGATCGATCGAGGTAGCGCTCCTGACCGCCGGTCCGGCGCGGCGGGACCACCAGGCGGCGGGCCAGAGCTCCGGCCGCCTCGTTGCCGTGGTCCGTCCGCACGATGTGGAGACAGAGGTCGATGCCGGCCGCCGTGCCCGCCGACGTCAGTACGTCGCCGTCGTCCACGAAGAGTTCTCGCGGATCCACGTGCACCGACGGATAGCGCTTGGCCAGCGTCGGTGCGTACATCCAGTGTGTCGTCGCGGGGCGGCCGTCCAGCAGACCGGCCGCTGCGAGGACGAAGGCGCCGGTGCACAGCCCGACTATGCGGGCGCCTTCCTCGTGCGCTCGGCGCAGGGCGTCGAGCGCATCCTCGGGCGGTGGCGAAGTGATCGAGCGCCAGGCCGGTACTACGACCGTGCCCGCCCTCGAGATCGCCTCCAGGCCATGTGGCGCGGTGAGTTCCAGGCCCCCTGTGGTCCGCAGTGGGCCTTCCTCGCCGCCGCACACAAGCAAGCGGTAGCGCGGCACGCCGGCGTCCTGGCGGTCTATCCCGAACACCGACAGCGGTATGGAACTCTCGAAGATGGGGCCGCCGCTGAACAGCAGCACCGCGACGATCTCCTTGCGGCGTCGCCCGGAAAGCTTCCGGGCCGCGGCTTCCGGCGCGGCAGTGGAGTCGTGGCTCATACTGCTAAGCCCCCCTCGGTGGTCGCGGCTCCTCGGTTGTGTCGCTCCTGCACGTTTCCCCTTGGTCCTGCACGAGTCCCCCGCCGTAGACAGTCAAGATCGAATCTACTGTGTCGCGTCACGCCTGAGTGGCCGGTTCGGCACTCGGTAGATTGTCGACTTGGCAACTTGGCGTGAAGCATTCGATCACGAAGCGTTGCACTCACGGGCCGTGCAGGGAAGTGCGCCTTGTCGCAGTGGCCAATCCACGTAGGGTGCGCAGGGCCCCTTGGGCCCTTTCCGTGCAGGTGGAACGGGGGTTGGGGGGTGTTCTGGGCGGGGGATGCATGCGCGCCAGAAGTTGGCTGAAAAGCAGCGTGCCTGTGCGCGGAAACCGGTCAACCGACCGGTGTATTTCCCCCGGTGTGACGTCCGCCTCTATGTGCCCCTGTTCCGGTCCGGTGGTGACGTCCGCGGCGCCGGGGCGTCGGGCCGAACTGTTCCCCGGCCTTCAGGCGTGCCGCGCCGCGTTCCGACTGGCGCAGCAGCAGGCGGCACACGGCCGTGACGGCGGCCAGGCCGAAGGCGGTGCCGGCGGCGCCGGCGAGCGAGGTGCCGTACCAGAGGAGCACCACGGGGACGAGGACGCAGCTGAAGGCCGCCCAGCGGACCACGTCGGTGACGCTGTCCTCGGTGGGTGTGCGGGGTACGGGCATGGGGTGCGTGCTCCCTGGGCTCCCTGGGCGGTGGCTCGTGGTGATCAACGCATGCCCGGGCGGTCGGTCACTGGTACGCGGCCGTCATGACCACCGACGCAGGTGAACCCTGTGCAAACCGCCTGTACACCGCAGCAACCATTGCGTTACGGGCGCACCCTCGTGCATGCTCCCTGGAA
The DNA here is from genome assembly GCF_053608645.1 of Streptomyces sp. NPDC055013. NCBI lineage: Bacteria > Bacillati > Actinomycetota > Actinomycetes > Kitasatosporales > Streptomycetaceae > Streptomyces > Streptomyces sp. NPDC055013. The sequence goes on along the minus strand of NZ_JBSGVW010000014.1, from coordinate 107,130 downwards.
CCCGCACCGACCGAGAGCGGGGATCTGGGCTAAGGAGGCGTGCCGCCGTACCCTTGGGGTATGGGGTTGGGAAGACCATTCCCGGACACAGCTCCGCCACACTGCTGCATCCGTCAACGAGCTCCGCTCGCGGGCCCACCCATAAAGGATCAATACGCCGAGACAGCCATGGCCGGTCACGAATTCTTCGAACCCGCGGACCGCAAGCGGCCCGTCGCCGACCCCACGGCGGCCGAGCCCCTGGCGGCGGAACAGCCACGCCATTCCTGCGACCCCGCTTTCAAGCACGGCGTCGTCGTCGGCTTCGACGGCTCCACGTCCAGTGAGCGCGCCCTCGCGTACGCCATCGGTATGGCTCATCGCTCCGGGTCGGCCCTGATCATCGTCCACGTCGCCAACCGGCTGCCCACCACGGTGTGGGCGGGCTGCGAGCCGCCGGTCTTCGTCGACGTGCCGGACCACCGCACCGAGGTGCTCGGCCTCGAACTCGCCTGCGCGGAGTACCTCGCCGAGGTGCCCTGGATCCTCGTCGAGCGCGGCGGGGACATCTGCCACGAGCTCGAAGAGGTCGGGCGGGAGTACGAGGCGGACGCGATCGTGGTCGGTTCCACGCACGGCATCGTCGGGCGGCTCTTCGGCTCCGTGGCGGGGCGGCTCGCCAAGCGGGCCAAGCGCCCCGTCGTTGTCATTCCGTAACTCGCCGTTGTCCCAGGTGAGATGAGCCGTTCGGGACGCCGCCCCCCTTCTTGCGATGCGTGAACTTACTCGCGCGTAGAGGTGTTTGTGCCTTTGTGAAGGGCATATAACGCTCACTGCACAACTGCACATGCATGAAGGGAGCCCGCCGTGGACAACGACGTCTCTGCGGGAAGCGGAATAACCACCGTGGTCGGCCGACTCGCCCTCGGTGTCACCCTGTTGGCCTTCGGGCTGGGGTACGCCGATGTGATCGACGGCGTGTCGGCTGCTGACGCCGTATCAATCGCCCAGTACGTGGGCGGCATTGCCCTCTTCGTCGCCGGCCTGATGGCCCTGCGCGACCGTGACTCCGCTAACGGGACCGCGTTCGTGACGCTCGGCGCCCTGTGGTTCACGTGGGCCGTCTCTGCCGACAACCAGGTGTCCGCCAACGCGGCCGGGTTGTTCCTGCTGCTGTTCGCCCTCGTGGCGCTGACGCTGACCCTCGCGGGGGGAGACCAGCTCGGTCAGGCCGCGTACGGGTTGTTCTTCGTGTCCCTGCTGCTCATGGCCATCGGGGGCTTCGCGGACAACGACGGGCTCACCAAGGTGGGCGGCTGGTTCGCCGTCGCCGCGGGTGCGGTGGCCTGGTACGCCGCGACCGCGGCTCTCGCGCACTGGCCGACCGCACTTCCGCGACGCGCTGCGGGCCGGGGGGTGACGGCCACCGGTTAGCTGCGCCGGCTGGGGGTTGGGCGGCCCCCGGCGTTGAAAACGGACCCCCCGTGAGCGGTGGCATCACGTGGGGGTCCGTCGCGTTGTGTGGCCTCTGCGGGTGCGTGGGGGCTTGTCGCGCAGTTCCCCGCGCCCCTGAAGACAGGGGCTGCGCCCCTGAGAAGGGGCTGACTACTCCACCGTTACCGACTTGGCGAGGTTGCGCGGCTTGTCGATGTCCCGGCCCAGGGTCAAGGCCGTGTGGTAGGCGAGGAGTTGGAGGGGGATGCCCATCAGGATGGGGTCCAGTTCGTCCTCGTTCTTGGGGACGACGATCGTCTGGTCGGCCTTTTCCTGGGGCTGGTGGGCCACCGCGAGGATCTTGCCGCTGCGGGCCTTGATCTCTTCCATGGCGGCGCGGTTCTTCTCCAGGAGGTCGTCGTCGGGGACGATCGCGACCGTGGGGAGGGCCGGCTCGATCAGGGCCAGCGGGCCGTGCTTGAGCTCGGAGGCCGGGTAGGCCTCGGCGTGGATGTACGAGACCTCCTTGAGCTTGAGGGAGGCCTCACGGGCGACCGGGTAGCCGCGGACGCGGCCGATGAAGAGCATCGAGCGGGCCTCGGCGTAACTCTGGGCCAGCTTCTCGATCTCGCCCTCCTGCTCCATGATCTCGGCGATCTGGGCGGGCAGCTTGCGCAGGCCCTCGATGATGCGCTTGCCGTCGCGGACCGAGAGGTCGCGGGTGCGGCCCAGGTGCAACGCCAGCAGGGCGAAGGCGACCGTCGTGTTCGTGAAGCACTTCGTCGAGACCACGCAGACCTCGGGGCCGGCGTGCACGTAGATGCCGCCGTCGGCCTCGCGGGCGATCGCGGAGCCGACCACGTTCACGATGCCCAGGACCCGCGCGCCCTTGCGCTTCAGCTCCTGGACGGCGGCGAGGACGTCGTAGGTCTCGCCGGACTGGGAGACCGCGATGTAGAGGGTGTCGGGGTCCACCACGGCGTTGCGGTAGCGGAACTCCGAGGCGGGCTCGGCGTCCGCGGGGATGCGGGCCAGCTCCTCGATCATCTGGCCGCCGATCATGCCCGCGTGGTACGAGGTGCCGCAGCCGAGGATCTTCACGCGGCGGATCTTGCGGGCCTCGCGGGCGTCCAGGTTGAGGCCGCCGAGGTGCACGGTGGAGAAGCGGTCGTCGATGCGGCCGCGCAGGACGCGGTCCACGGCCTCGGCCTGCTCGTGGATCTCCTTGTGCATGTACGTGTCGTGGCCGCCCATGTCGTACGACGCGGCCTCCCACTCGACGGTCGTGGGCTCGGCCGTCGTACGGGTGCCCTCCGTCGTGTACGTGCGGAAGTCGTCGGCCTTGAGGGTGGCCATCTCGCCGTCGTCCAGCGTCACTATCTGCCGGGTGTGGGCGACCAGGGCCGCGATGTCCGAGGCTACGAACATCTCCTTCTCGCCGATGCCGAGGACGACCGGGGAGCCGTTGCGGGCGACGACGATGCGGTCCGGGAAGTCGGCGTGCAGGACCGCGATGCCGTACGTGCCCTCGATGAGGCGCAGCGTCTCGCGGACCTTGTCCTCGAGCTTCTCCGCCTGCGAGCGGGCGATGAGGTGGACGAGGACCTCGGTGTCGGTCTCGGAGAGGAACTCGACGCCGTCCGCCTCCAGCTTGCGGCGCAGGTCGGAGGCGTTGTCGATGATGCCGTTGTGGACGACGGCGACCTTGCCCTCGGCGTCCAGGTGCGGGTGGGCGTTCACGTCGGAGGGGGCGCCGTGGGTGGCCCAGCGGGTGTGGGCGATGCCGGTCGTGCCCTTGAAACGCGCCGGGACCTTGGCTTCCAGGTCGCGCACCCGGCCCTTGGCCTTGACCATCTTCAGGGCGGGCGCCTTCGGGGAGGAGACGACCACGCCGGCCGAGTCGTAGCCGCGGTACTCCAGACGCTGCAGGCCCTCCAGCAGCAGGGGCGCCACGTCACGCTTCCCGATGTATCCGACGATTCCGCACATATATATAGGTATCCCTAGCCGTAGACGATGCGGCGCAGCTGGCGGAGCGTGAGCTCCGGTGGTGCCACCGCCCGGTATTTCAGGTCCGCCTCGATCCGTTCGAAGATCTCCGCGTTCACCAGGCCCTGGGCCTGCAGCTCGCGGTGGCGGCGACGGACGACCTCCTCGGTCGTCTCGTCGAAGTAGGCGAGCACGTCCTGGATCACCCGCAGTGCCTCGCCCCGGCTGAGGGGCGTGCTGCGGGTCAGGTGATCAACAAGGTCGTCGTGCACTCGGTAGATCCTGGGGTATGGGGGAGAGCTTCGCAAGAATCTTGCCCGATTTCGGGCAGGCGCCCGGTAATCGGCTGGCAATCTCCTGTTGGAACTCCTTGGAAGAACATTGAGGGTCTCATGGGAGCCTGTTCCGGAGCCGTCCATACCGCGGTCCGCATCTCGTTGCCTGAGGGGACGAGTTTCGGACGCCATGGACATTCCTCGCATGGGAGTACCCCAGCAGCTGGCCGAGCGCATGAGCATGGCCGAGCAGCACGAGTACCTGCGCGCCAAGTTCTCGCGGCGCACGATGATCAGAGGCGGCGCCGTCACACTGGGCGCCGTCGCGGGTGGCGCGTTCGTACCCGGCGCCACCGCTCAGGCCGCCGTGCCGACGCGGACGGCCCCGCGCACCGAGACCGTCGACGGTGCCCTCGTCGCCCCCTTCGGCCGCCACCTCGCCTACGGCAACGACGCGCGCACCGAGATGACCGTCTCGTGGCAGGTCCCGGTCGCCGTGAAGAAGCCGTTCGTCCGGATCGGCGCCCACCCCTGGGACCTCTCCCGCAAGATCGAGGCCGAGGTCCGCACCCTCCACACCCCGGCCGGCGTCGGGGCGAGTGCCGACCACACGCAGTACTACGTCCACGCCAGGCTCAGCCACCTGCGCCCGGGCCGGACGTACTACTACGGCGTCGGCCACCAGGGCTTCGACCCCGCCGAGTCGCACCTGCTCGGCACCCTGGGCACCTTCACCACCGCGCCCGGCCACAAGGAGCCGTTCACCTTCACGGCCTTCGGCGACCAGGGCGTCAGCTATCACGGCCTCGCCAACGACAGCCTGCTCCTCGGCCAGAACCCCGCCTTCCACCTGCACGCCGGTGACATCGCGTACGCCGACCCGGCCGGCCAGGGCAAGTCCGCCGACACCGGCTTCGACGCGCGGGTGTGGGACCAGTTCCTGGCCCAGACCGAGTCCGTCGCCAAGTCGGTGCCGTGGATGGTGAGTTACGGCAACCACGACATGGAGGCCTGGTACTCGCCCAACGGCTACGGCGGCGAGGAGGCCCGCTTCACGCTCCCCGACAACGGGCCGGACCGGAGGAACCTGCCGGGCGTCTACTCCTTCGTCCACGGCAACACCGCGATCATCTCGCTCGACCCGAACGACGTGTCGTACGAGATCCCCGCCAACCTCGGCATCTCCGGCGGCACGCAGACCAAGTGGTTCGAGGCGCAGCTGAAGAAGTTCCGGGCGGCCCACGACATCGACTTCGTCGTCGTGTTCTTCCACCACTGCGCGTACTGCACCTCCACCGCGCACGCCTCGGAGGGGGGCGTGCGCCAGGAGTGGGTGCCGCTGTTCGAGAAGTACCAGGTGGACCTGGTCATCAACGGCCACAACCACCAGTACGAGCGCACGGACGTGATCAAGGGCGACAAGGTCGCGAAGAAGCTGGAGATCGGCGGCACGGCGTACCCCGAGACCGAGGGCGTGGTGTACGTGACCGCGGGTGCGGCGGGCCGCAGCCTGTACGCGTTCAGCGCTCCGGACTCCTACGAGGGGCACGAGAACGAGGTCGACTCCGTGGCCTCGTTCGTCAACCGCGAGGACGGCAAGCAGAACGAGACGGTCGCCTGGTCGCGGGTGCGCTACCTCGACTACTCGTTCCTGCGCGTGGACGTCCAGCCCGCCTCGCGGGGCCGTTACGCCACCCTGAAGGTCCAGGGCATCGCCGAGACCGGTGACCGGATCGACCACTTCACGGTGGCCCGCCGGGCCAAGTAGGCCCACGCGGGGCCCGGCAAGTCCGCTACATCCGCTTGAGAACCGCCTGTTTGGCCAAGGTGAACTCCTCGTCCGTCAGCACCCCCGTGCGATGGAGCTCGCCGAGTTCGCGCAGGCGGCGCAGCAGGGCGTCGTGATCGTCCTCGGCGGCCGCGACCGGAGGGGAAGGCAGCTCCGGTCGCGCGTCCGCCCCGTCCGTGCCGGTGGCCCTGGCCGGATGCGGGAGGCGGGCCTGGACCGCCGCCGCGACCAATGCCATCAGCGGGTCCTTCTTGAAGCCCCACAGCTCCACCGCGTTCGGGTCGTACTTGGGCGGGGCCTTGGTGGGCGCGTTCCTGACGGTGAAGCGGAGGTGGCCGTTCTCCAGGCCCGCCGCCGGATGCCACTCCACGGCCGAGATGTCGGTGACCGTGAGGGAGCGGCTGCCGGCGGCGGCCTTGGCGTCCTCTGTCTTCCAGTTCCACTCCAGGCGGATGTTCTCGCCGTCGAAGGTCGCGGTGCCGTCCCCGGCGGAGACCGACAGGGGCACCGAGGGGCCCGGCAGCAGATACGCGTCGACGGGGTCGGCGGGGACCTGGTCGAGCAGCAGGGCGTTGCGCACCTCGTCCACGAAGTACTCGGCGACGCCGTAGCGATCGGACTCGACGATCAGCTGATACGGGTCGTTGGGCTCGGTGAGCCGGCCACCGGTGGCGTGCAGCAGCGGGTCGGCGCCGTCGCGCAGCCGCAGTCGCAGCCGCCCGGCCTTCTTGCCCTGCTCGAAGGAGACCCCCGCCAACGCCCCCAGGGGGAGGACCAGTTCACCCAGCGTCTTGCGGAACAGGCTGACGTTCTTGTCCCGTCCGGGAGTCAGCCGCAGTGCATCGCCGTCGAAGACCCACGTGCCGTCCTTCTGGATGATTTCCGCCATGGGGTGGATTGTTCCACCAGTCTCACGAGAGAGTGGTCCAGACCTCTTGGAGTCCCGGGGCCGACGGCTCAAGGGCTCAACCGCTCATGGAAGGGACGGCTTTGTGAGACAGCGCCACAGATCGTTTCGCCTTCTCGGTTGCCTGCTGCTGGTCGCGATGGGTGTCTCCGTGACGGGAGCCGCTCCCGCACCGGCGGCAACGACCACCCCGCTCGACCGGGTGGTCCCCGCGCCCGCCTCGGTCGCCCCGAGCGGATCCCCCTACCGGATCACCCGCGGTACACACATACGCGTCGACGACTCCCGCGAGGCCCGCCGTGTCGGCGAGTACCTCGCGGCCGTCCTGCGCCCCTCCACGGGCTACCGCATCCCCGTCACCGCCCACGGTGGCGGCGGCATCCAACTGCGCCTGGCGAAGGGTCCGTACGGCGCCGAGGGCTACCGCCTCGACAGCGGCCGCAAGGGCGTCACCATCACCGCGGCCAAGCCCGCCGGGCTCTTCCACGGCGTCCAGACCCTGCGCCAGCTGCTGCCGGCGGCCGTCGAGAAGGACTCCGTCCAGCGGGGCCCCTGGCTGGTCGCGGGCGGCACGATCAAGGACACCCCCCGCTACGGCTGGCGCGGCGCCATGCTCGACGTCTCCCGGCACTTCTTCACCGTCGACCAGGTCAAGCGCTACATCGACCAGCTCGCCCTCTACAAGATCAACAAGCTGCATCTGCACCTCAGCGACGACCAGGGCTGGCGCATCGCCATCGACTCCTGGCCGCGCCTGGCGACCTACGGCGGCTCGACCCAGGTCGGCGGCGGTCCCGGCGGCCACTACACCAAGGCCGACTACAAGGAGATCGTCCGGTACGCGTCCTCCCGCTATCTGGAGGTCGTCCCCGAGATCGACATGCCCGGCCACACCAACGCCGCCCTCGCCTCGTACGCCGAGCTGAACTGCGACGGCGTGGCGCCGCCGCTCTACACCGGCACCGAGGTCGGCTTCAGCTCGCTGTGCGTCGGCAAGGACATCACGTACGACTTCGTGGACGACGTGATCCGGGAGCTCGCCGCGCTCACGCCGGGCAAGTACCTCCACATCGGCGGGGACGAGGCGCACTCGACCAGCCACGAGGACTATGTGAAGTTCATGGACCGGGCACAGCCGCTCGTCGCCAAGTACGGCAAGACGGTGGTGGGCTGGCATCAGCTGACCGGGGCGACCCCCTCGCGGGGGGCGGTGGCGCAGTACTGGGGGCTGGACGGCACGAGTGCCGAGGAGAAGGCCCAGGTCGCCGAGGCCGCGCAGAACGGGACGGGGATCGTGCTGTCTCCGGCCGACCGGATCTACCTCGACATGAAGTACACGGCGGACACTCCGCTGGGGCTGGACTGGGCCGGTCTGGTCGAGGTGAAGCGGTCGTACGACTGGGATCCCGGCAACTACCTTGCCGGGGCGCCCGCTTCGGCGATCCGGGGTGTCGAGGCGCCGCTGTGGAGCGAGACGCTCACCAAGTCCGCGGACATCGAGTACATGGCCTTCCCGAGGCTGCCGGGCGTGGCCGAGCTGGGCTGGTCGCCGGCTTCCACGCATGACTGGGACGCGTACAAGGTACGGCTTGCTGCGCAGGCTGAGCGGTGGGAGGCGTTGGGGATCGGGTTCTATCGGTCGCCGCAGGTGCCTTGGCCTTCGGCGTGAGCGCGGTTCTTCGTCTGCCGGCCCTGTGGGGGCTGGTCGCGCAGTCTGCCGCGCCCCTTGAGGGCGTTGCCGCCAAGGCCCCTTAGATGCGCCGACGGGCACCCCGGGGGACCGTACCCCGGGGTGCCCGTCTGTCTGTGTGGGGCCGTGGACTACAGCCCTGCGAGGGGGTTCTTCAGGTTGCCGACCAGCTGGAGGGCGCCGGCCGGGTCTGCGAGGTCGACCATCTGCTTGTTGTTGCGCAGCTGGAGGCGGTTGAGGCAGGACAGGGCGAACTCGGGGGCGAACATGTCGTACTGCTTGAACTTGTCGGCGAGTTCGGGCACCGAGTGCTGGTAGTCGCGGGTGACCTCGGCGACCGTGCGCCAGAAGTCGTCCTCCTCCAGGATTCCCTCGGCCGCGAGGTTCGCGGCGAGGAAGCGGAAGAAGCAGTCGAAGACGTCCGTGAAGATGGACAGGAGCTTCTTGTCCTCAGGGACGTCCACCCGCAGCCGCTCGACCGTCGGCGGCAGCACCGCGTCCGGGTCCATGACCGCGATCTCCTCGGCGATGTCCTTGTAGATCGCGCGCTCGACGACGCCGTCCCGCAGGGCCAGGATCACGTTCTCGCCGTGCGGCATGAAGACGAGGTCGTAGGCGTAGAAGCTGTGCAGCAGCGGGGTGTAGTACGCCTTCAGGTAGCGGCGCAGCCACTCCACCGGCGTCAGCCCCGACTGCGCGATCAGCGCGCCCGCGAAGGACGCGCCCTCGTCGTCGACGTGGACGAGGGCGGCCATGGTGGCCAGCGACTCGCCCTCCTTCAGGGAGGCGACCGGGCTCTCGCGCCACAGGGCCGCCAGCATCTTGCGGTACGGCGAGTAGCGGTCCGTGGCCGCCTCGTACTCCAGGTGCCGGTAGCCGACGGCGGCGCGCTCGCGGATGATCGACAGGCCGGTGTCCCGCAGCACCGGGTCGTTGTCGATGAGCTGCGCGAGCCAGTCGTTGATGGCCGGGGTCGCCTCCATGTACGCCGCCGAGAGGCCGCGCATGAAGCCCATGTTGATGACGGACAGGGCCGTCTTCACGTAGTGCTTCTCGGGGCTGGACCGGTTGAAGAAGGTCCGGATCGACTGCTGGGCCAGGTACTCGTCGTCGCCCTCGCCGACGCAGACGAGGTGCCCGCGGGCGACCTCGGCGGCAAAGGTGACGGTGAGCTTGTTCCACCACTGCCAAGGGTGGACGGGGATGAGGAGATAGTCGGCGGGGTCGAGGTCCTGGTCGCGCAGGACGCCGTTGAAGCGCTCGACGGTCTCCTCGCCCAGCTCCTGCCGTACGAAGGACTCGTACTCGATGCCGACACCGGCTGTGAAGGCCGCCCGGTCGCGGTGCGCCGCCAGCCAGACCAGCCGGACGGGGCTCGCGGTCTCGGGGGCGTACGACAGGTACTCGTGGATGCCGAAGCCGAGCCGCCCGTTGTTGGCGACGAAGCAGGGATGGCCCTCGGTCATGCCGGTCTCGATGGCCTGGAAGCCGGACTTCACGAGCTCGGCGACCGGGACCTGCGGCTTGGTGAGCTTGTAGCAGGTGCCGGAGAGGGTGGAGGAGATCTCCTCCAGGTAGACCGGCAGGACCTCCTCGCTCAGGCCCAGGGACTTCTGCAGCTCGATGAAGAAGTCCAAAGCGGCGAGCGGGAGTTCCGCGCCGTCCCGGTGACGGGTGATCGAGTCGGCGTCGACCTGCCAGTGGTCGAGGGCCCGGATCACCGCCTTGAAGGTGTACCGCGTCAGACCGTCGTCGCTGCGGACGACGTACTCGCCGGCGCCGGTGGCCTCCGGCGTGATGAGCCGCTCGTGGGCGAACTCGGCAAGACCCTTGCGGATCAGGAGGCGGTTGGCCCGCGCCCAGCGGTGGGGGGACAGATGCGCTACGGCGTCGGACAGGGTCATACAGCTACTCCTCGTGCGGCCAGGAACTGCTCGCGCGTGCAGAAGCTCAGCAGCGCGCGCTTCTCCGGCTTGTCGATCTCACGTTCGGGCACGAAGCCGACGGCCTCGTTCAGCGCGTGCACGGCCTTGTTGCCCACGTCGGGCTCCACGACGACCCGGCGGGTGCGCGGGTCGGCGAACAGCTCCTCCATCACGGCGGTGATGACGGCCCTGGTGAAGCCGCTGATCGGGCGGTCGGTGGGGGCGACCAGGAAGTGCATGCCGACGTCGCCGGGCTCGGGGTCGTACAGGCCGACCAGTTCGACGTACCGGGGGTCGTAGCTCTCCATCAGGAAGGCCGGTTCGCCGTCGTGCAGGCCCAGATACGCGTGGTGGTGCTCGTGGGCCGCGATGCGCATGTACTCGCGCTCGACGTCCTGGAGTTTGGCGTCCTGCATCATCCAGAAGGCCGCCTTGGGGTCGGTGACCCAGCCGTGCAGCAGCTCGGCGTCCTTCAGGGGATCGAGGGCGCGGACGGTGAAGGTGCCGATGCTCATACGGAGAACTCCTGGAACGCGATGCTCTTCTCGACCGGGTAGTACTCGGTGCCGAGCAGCTCGCGGATGATGTACGCGTTCCGGTACGGGCCCATGCCCAGGTCCGGGCTCGTGATGCTGTGCGTGTGGACGCCGGCGTTCTGGAGGAAGACCCCGCGGCCGGTGACGTCGATCGCGTAGTTGCGGGCGACGTCGAAGTTGCCCTGCGAGTCGTAGACCAGGCGGTCCTTCACGGGCGCGAGGAACTCCGGCTCGGCGTACTTGTAGCCGGTGGCCAGCACCAGGCCCTGCGAGTCGAGGTCGAAGTCCTTGTGCTGCTCCACCTGGCGGAAGGACAGCGTGTACGTGCCGTTCTCGTACGTCGCGCCGTGCAGCGAGGAGTTGGTGAGCAGTCGGGTGGGGACCGGGCCGCCGAGGTTCTTCTGGTAGAGCAGGTCGAAGATCTCGTTGATCAGGTCGCCGTCGATGCCCTTGAACAGGCCCTTCTGCTCGGCGGTGAGGCGGTAGCGGGTCGCCTCCGGCAGCTCGCGGAAGTAGTCGACGTACTCCGGCGACGTCATCTCCAGCGTGAGCTTGGTGTACTCCAGCGGGAAGAAGCGCGGGGAGCGGGTGACCCAGTTCAGCCGGTAGCCGTGGACGTCGATCTCGCTGAGCAGGTCGTAGTAGATCTCCGCCGCGGACTGCCCGGAGCCGACCAGCGTGATCGACTCCTTCTTCTGCAGCTCCGCCTTGTTCTGCAGATAGCGGGAGTTGTGGATGAAGTCGCCGCCCAGGCCCTGGCAGGCCTCGGGTACGAAGGGCGGGGTGCCGGTGCCGAGGACCAGGTGACGGGCGCGGTAGGTGTCACCGGCGGTCGTCGTCACGACGTACAGGTCGTCCTCGTACGTCACCTCGGCGACCGTCGTGCCGAAGCGGATGCTGCTCAGCTTGTTCGCGGCCCAGCGGCAGTAGTCGTCGTACTCGATCCGCAGCGGGTAGAAGTTCTCGCGGATGTAGAACGAGTACAGCCGGCCCTTCTCCTTCAGGTAGTTCAGGAAGGAGTACGGCGAGGTCGGGTCGGCCAGCGTGACCAGGTCCGACATGAACGGGGTCTGGAGGTGGGCGCCGTCCAGGAACATGCCCGCGTGCCACTCGAAGTCCGGCTTCGACTCCAGGAAGACGCCGTCGAGCTCGTCGATCGGCTCGGTCAGGCAGGCGAGGCCGAGGTTGAACGGGCCGAGCCCGATCCCCACGAAGTCATGGGTTTTGGTCGGGTTTTCAGGACGCGCGGTCAAGGGACTCTCCCAGGTACTGCTCGGCGTGGCCGGCGATCAGGTCGAGGACGGCGGCGATGTCTTCGGTCGTCGTCTCGGGGTTGAGCAGGGTGAACTTCAGGTAGTGGCGGCCGCCCACCTTGGTGCCCGCGACCACCGCGTCGCCGGAGGCGAACAGGGCCTTGCGGGCGTACAGGTTGGCGCGGTCGATCTCGGCGGGGTCGGTGACGGCCGGCGGGATGTAGCGGTAGACCAGGGTGGACAGGGTCGGCTCGACCACGACGTCGAAGCGCGGGTCGGCGGCCAGCAGCTTCCAGCCCTCCACCGCCAGGTCGCAGACCTCGTCGAAGAGCTGCCCGATGCCGTCGGCGCCCATGGTGCGCAGGGTCATCCACAGCTTGAGGGCGTCGAAACGACGGGTCGTCTGCAGGGACTTGTCGACCTGGTTGGGGATGCGCTCGGTGACCATACGGCGCGGGTTGAGGTACTCCGCGTGGTACGTCGCGTGGCGCAGCGTCGAGGCGTCACGGACCAGCACGGCCGAGGAACTGACCGGCTGGAAGAAGGACTTGTGGTAGTCCACGGTGACCGAGTCGGCGCGCTCGATGCCGTCGATACGGCCCCGGTACTTCACGGAGGCGAGCAGACCGCAGCCGTAGGCGGCGTCGACGTGCATCCAGGTGCCGAACTGCTCGCACAGCTCGGCGATCTCGGGCAGCGGGTCGATCGAGCCGAAGTCGGTGGTGCCGGCGGTGGCGACGACGGCCATGGGGACCAGGCCGTCCTTCTTGCAGCGCTCCAGCTCATGGGCGAGCGCGACGGTCTGCATGCGCTTGTCGTGGTCGACGGGGATGGAGACCACCGCGTCCTGGCCGAGGCCCAGCAGCTTCGCCGACTTCTTCACGCTGAAGTGGCTGACCTCGGAGGCGAAGATGCGCAGTTTGGCCAGGCTGTCGGACTTGGCCTCCTCGCGGGCCAGCAGCAGCGCCTGGAGGTTGGACTGCGTGCCGCCGGAGGTGAAGACACCGTCGGCGTTCTCGCCGAGGCCTATTCGGTCGGTCGTCCAGTCGATGAGCTTGCGCTCGATGAGGGTGCCGCCGGCCGACTGGTCCCAGGTGTCCAGGGAGGAGTTGACGGCGGAGAGGATCGCCTCGCCGAGCACGGCCGGGATGACGACCGGGCAGTTGAGGTGGGCGAGGTAGCGGGGGTGGTGGAAGTAGATCGCGTCCCGGAGGTAGACGTCCTCCAGCTCGTCGAGGACCGCGGCGGGGTCGAGCAGCGGCTTGTCGAGGTCGATCGCGTCGATGGTCGGGGCGAGGGCGTCGACGGTGACACCGGTGAACGGACGGTCGGTGGCGGCGAGTTTGGCTGCCACCCGCTCTATACCTTCGGTCACGGAGCGGCGGTACTGCTCCGCGGTCGTGTCATTGAGCAGGTGCGAGCGCATGGGGAGGTCCTCCGGTGGGGACGGGCCGTGAAGTGCGGGGGTTGCAGTGGCGTACGAGGTGGGGGGTGCAACTTAGGTTAGCCTAACCTAAGTTCCTTTGAATCATGGCAGCGTCAAGGGTGACTGCGATCACTTACGCAGTGGAAGCCGCCCGATTGCCTTGCTTTCGGGGGCGGTTATCCCTGCTCGCGCAGTTGCTCCTCGCTCAGCCCCTGCCTCCAGTACCCCACGAAGGTCACCCGGCGCCGGTCCACCCCGCGCTCGCCGACGAAGTGGCGGCGCAGCGTCTTCACGCAGCCGGACTCGCCCGCGATCCAGACGTACGGGTGTGCGGCGGCGGGGAGTTGGGCGGCGCGGATGGTGTCGAGGGCCATGGGGGACCCCTCGGGGCGCGTGCCCTCCTGGACCAGCCAGGTGATCTCGGCGTCGGCCTCGGTCATCAGGTCCTGGATGTCCCCGGCGTCGTGCACCTCCAGCCACACCCGGGCGCGGGTGCCGGCGGGCAGGGTCTCGAGGATGGCGGAGACGGCGGGCACGGCGGTGTCGTCGCCCCAGATGACGACCAGGTCGGTGTCCTGCGGCGGCCGGAACCGGATCGCGCGGTTGTCGGCGATGGCGGGACCGAGCAGCAGGACGCGGTCACCGGCGGTGGCGAGGGAGGCCCACCCGGAGGCGGGCCCGGCCGGGGTGTGCAGGACGAAGTCGATGTCGATCTCGTCGGGGTTCCGGCGCAGGGCGCGCAGCGTGTACGACCGCATCACGGCCCGTACGTCGTCCGGGAGTTCACGCCAGCCCTGCCACCAGCCGTCACCGAGCTCCAGGGGGACCTGCGGCTCGCTCTGGCCCGGGTGCGGCAGGAACAGCGAAAGGCTCTGGTCGCACCCGTCGGAGTGGAAGGCGTGCAGATCGGTCCCGGCGAAGGTGACCCGCACCAGAGACGGACCGAGCCGCCTCGTCCGTACGACCTGGAGGGAGAAGAAACGGAACGGGGCGGCTACGGCGGTCGTCACAGTGACTCCTAGCTGACCTTCTTGGCCTTCTCGATGGCCTCCGCGAGGCTCGTGAGAAGCGGCGTGCACTTGTCGTAGGACAGGATCGGCTCGGGGGAGCGGGCGATGACCTGACCGGCCTTCACCGCGGGCAGCTTCTTCCAGGTGGCCTCGGTGATGTCGGCCGGCTGGATCGTCGAGGAGCGGTCGTCCATCATGATGATGTCGGCCGGGTACTTGTCGACGTTCTCCCAGCTGAGGCTCTCGAACCAGCCGCCCTCGTCCTTGGCGCTCTCCGGCGGCTCGACGAACTTCACGCCGAGGGCCTTGAAGTACTCGAGGTCGATGGAGAGGTTGGTGCCGGAGACGTAGAAGATGTCCTGGCTCGCGGAACCGGCCATCACCTTGATCTCGGGGCGGGCCTTGGCGGCCTTGCGCAGACGCTCCGCGGCGGCCTCGAAGTCCTTCTTGGACTGGGCGATCTTGTCGGCCTTCAGGTCCGCGCCGAGGGACTCCGCCAGCTCCCACATCTTCTGCAGCGGCTGGGTGATCTGGCGGTCGAAGACGGAGATCGCGGCGCTCGGGGCGAGCTTGGCGATCTTGTCCTTGGAGGCCTCCGGGACGTACCAGAGGGTGCCCGCGCTGTCGAAGGTCGTGGAGATGAGGACCTCGGGGGCGAACGCCGCGTACTCCTCGACGTTGAACTGGTCCCAGACGTTGCCGAAGACCGTCAGCTTGCTGACGTCCATGTCGCCGGCCTGGACGTCGGCCTTGCCGTCCTGCGTCTTGGTGGGGCCGAAGACGCCCTTGACCTCGATGCCGTAGTCGTGGAGGGCGGCCGCGACGCCGACGAAGGCCGCGATCTTCGTGGGGACCTTGTCGAGCTTCACGGTGGTGCCGCGGTCGTCCTTGAACGTCCAGGGGCCGGACTTGGCAGCGTTCGTGGCCTCGTCCGAGCCACCGTTTTTCGCGTCGTCGTCCCCGCAGGCCGCGAGCACGGCCCCGAGGCCGAGGGCGCCGCCCGCGGCGAGGATGCCGCGACGGGTGAGGTGGGTGGCTCTTGCGTTGGACATGGGTACGCTGCTTTCGAACAGGGCGGATCACCGGCCGGACAATTCGAAGGTAGGTTAGCCTAACCTGAGCTCGTGTCCAGGGGTGGGGTCCTTGTGATCGAAGTTGTGTGCACCCTGTGAAGCGGCTTCATGCGACCGACAAGGCCCAACGCCCTTGCATTCAAGGGTCGTTGGGCCTCGCTCAAGCGGTCGGCGGACTCAGCCCACGAGCCCCAGCTCCCGCGCGATCAGCATCCGCTGCACCTCGCTCGTGCCCTCCCCGATCTCCAGGATCTTGGAGTCCCGCCACATCCGGGCCACCGGGTACTCGTTCATGAAGCCGTAGCCGCCGTGGACCTGCGTCGCGTCGCGGGCGTTGTCGACCGCGATCGTGGACGAGTAGAGCTTCGCGAGCGCCGCCTCCTTCTTGAAGGGCTCCCCGGACACCAGGCGGGAGGCCGCGTCGCGCCAGGCGAGGCGGGCCGTATGGGCCTTCATCTCCATGTCGGCGATCTTGAACTGGATGGCCTGGTTGGCGCCGATGGGGCGGCCGAAGGCGTGACGTTCCTTCGCGTACTTCACCGACTCGTCCACACAGCCCTGCGCCAGGCCCGTCGCCAGTGCCGCGATGGCGATGCGGCCCTCGTCCAGGATGCGCAGGAACTGGGCGTACCCGCGGCCCTCCTCGCCGAGGAGGTTGGCCGCCGGGACGCGGACGTCCGCGAAGGACAGCTCACGGGTGTCGGAGGCGTTCCAGCCGACCTTGGAGTACGGCGCCGCGACCGTGAAGCCCGGGGTGCCGGACGGGACGATGATGGACGAGATGAGCGGCTTGCCGTCCGGCTTGCGGCCCGTCACCGCCGTGACCGTGACCAGGCCGGTGACGTCCGTACCGGAGTTGGTGATGAAGCACTTGGTGCCGTTGATCACCCACTCGTTCGTCGACTCGTCCAGGCGGGCCGTGGTGCGCGTCGCGCCCGCGTCCGAGCCGCCGTCGGGCTCGGTCAGGCCGAAGGCGCCGAGCATCTCGCCGGAGCACAGGCGGGGGAGCCACTCCCGCTTCTGGGCGTCGGTGCCGAACAGGTGGATCGGCATCGCGCCGAGAGAGACGCCCGCTTCGAGCGTGATGGCCACCGAGGAGTCCACGCGGGCCAGCTCCTCCAGCGCGATGCCCAGCGCCAGATAGTCGCCGCCCATACCGCCGTACTCCTCGGGGAACGGCAGGCCGAACAGGCCCATGCGGCCCATCTCCCGCACGATCTCGTACGGGAACTCATGGCGCTCGTAGAAGTCGCCGATCTTGGGCGCCACGACATCGTGGGCGAACGCCTCCACCGTGCGGCGGAGTTCCTCCAGTTCGGGGGAGAGACGGTGGTCCATGGCTGTTCACTGCTCCTTGTGGGACAGGGCTCGTACGGTGCGGGAAGGGCTGGGTCGGCCCAGTTGCTCGGCCATCCACGCGCTCGTGGCGACTAGGCGGTCGAGGTCGACTCCGGTGTCGATGCCGAGGCCCCGCAGCATCCACACCAGGTCTTCGGTGGCGAGGTTGCCGGTGGCGGACTTGGCGTAGGGGCAGCCGCCGAGGCCGCCGGCGGAGGCGTCGACGGTGGTGACGCCGTGTTCGAGGGCGGCGTAGGTGTTGGCCAGTGCCTGGCCGTAGGTGTCGTGGAAGTGGACGCCGATCACATTCGTGGGGACGCCCTCCTCGTTGAGCATGGAGAGGAGTTCCAGCACATGACCGGGCGTGGCGACGCCGATCGTGTCGCCCAGGCTGAGTTCGTCGCAGCCCATGTCCCGCAGCGCCCTGCACACGCGGACCACCTGGTGGATCGGGACCGTGCCCTCCCAGGGGTCGCCGAAGCACATGGAGACATAGCCGCGGACATGGACGCTCTCGGCCTTGGCGCGGGCCACGACCGGCTCGAACACCGCCAGCGACTCGTCGAGCGTCCGGTTGAGGTTGGCCTTGGCGAAGGACTCCGTGGCGCTGGCGAAGACGGCGACCCGGCGGGCGCCGAGGGCCAGGGCGCGGTCCAGGCCGCGGTTGTTGGGGACCAGGACGGGGAGCGCCACCGGGAGGTCGCTGACGAGCGGGAACAGCTGCTCCGCGTCGGCCAGTTGGGGCACCCACTTGGGGTGGACGAAGCTGGTGGCCTCGATCGTCGTCAGCCCCGCCTCGGCGAGGCGGCGCACGAACTCCGCCTTGACCTCGGTCGGCACGGTCGACTTCTCGTTCTGCAGGCCGTCGCGTGCTCCGACCTCGTGGATGCGGACGCGGGCGGGCAGCCCCGGCGCCGGCACGACCATGGGCAGTGTCATCGCTCCTCCTGCGCGGGGTCGCTCACCGGGGAGATGACCGCCAGGACCTGGTCCATGGCGACCGTGGTGCCGGGGGTGACGTCCAGTTCGGCGACCGTGCCGGCGTGCGGGGCGGAGATGACGTGCTCCATCTTCATCGCCTCGACGACCAGCAGGCTCTGCCCGGCGGCCACTTCGTCCCCGACGGCCACCTTCACGACGGTGACCGTCCCCGGCATCGGCGCGGTGAGGGAGTCGGCGCCGGCGTGCGCGGCTCCGGACAGGGACGCGGCGACCGGGTCGTGGTCCCGCACGTGCCAGGCGTCGCCGTCCCGGCCCAGCCAAGTCCCGTCTGGCAGGGCGGCGAGGTCGAAGGTGTGCCGGACGCCGTCCAGGGTCACCGACACGCGGCCGCCCTCGACGGTGGCGGAGCCGCGCGGGGCGTACTCCACCGGGTCCTGCACCCGCAGCGGGAAGCCGACGGGCTTCGGGGTCCCACCGAGCCGCCAGCCGCTCGGCACCGAGAACGGGTCCGTCCAGCCGCCGCCCGCGGGCCGCAGCGCCTCCAGTCGTACGGCCGCCGCCGCCTCGTAGACCTCGTCCGGTACGTCCGTGCCGACCAGGTCGTCCACCACGCGCTCGACGAGCCCGGTGTCCAACTCGCCCGCGACGACCGCCGGATGCGCGAGCAGCCGCCGCAGGAACCCGGCGTTCGTCTGCACGCCCAGCGTGACCGTCTCCGCGAGAGCCGCCCGGAGCTTGCGCAGCGCCGTGGCGCGGTCGGGGCCGTACGCGATCACCTTGGACAGCATCGGGTCGTACAGGCTGCCTACCTCGGTGCCCTCGCTGAGCCCGGAGTCCGTGCGGACGCCGTCGCCCTGGGGCTCGCGCAGCTTGAGGACCGTGCCGCCCGAGGGGAGGAACCCGCGTGCGGGGTCCTCGGCGCAGATCCGGGCCTCGACCGCGTGCCCGGTGAGCCGTACGTCCTCCTGTGCGAAGGCCAGCGGCTCGCCCGCCGCCACCCGAAGCTGCCACTCCACCAGGTCCAGGCCGGTGATGAGTTCGGTGACCGGGTGCTCGACCTGGAGGCGGGTGTTCATCTCCATGAAGTAGTACGAGGAGGGGTCGCCGCCCGGCACGATGAACTCCACCGTGCCCGCGCCCCGGTACCCGCACGAGCGCGCCGCCTGTACGGCGGCCTCGCCCATCGCCGCCCGGATCGTCTCGTCGAGCAGCACACTGGGCGCCTCCTCGATGATCTTCTGGTGCCGGCGCTGGAGGGAGCACTCGCGCTCCCCGAGGTGGACCACGTTCCCGTGGCCGTCGGCCAGGACCTGGATCTCGATGTGCCGGGGCCGGTCGATCCACCGCTCGACGAGGAGCGTGTCGTCGCCGAAGGAGGCGCGGGCCTCACGGCGGGCGGCGGCGATCTCGTCGCCCAGCACGGCCGCGTCCCGCACCAGCCGCATGCCCTTGCCGCCACCGCCGGCCGACGGCTTGAGCAGCACGGGCATGCCGATCTCGCGGGCGGCGTCGGCGAGTTGGGCGTCCGTGAGCCCGCTGCCGCTGGAGCCCGGGACGACCGGGACGCCGGCCGCCTTCACCGTCTCCTTGGCCCGGATCTTGTCGCCCATCAGCGAGATGGCGTCGGCGGACGGTCCGATGAAGACCAGCCCGGCGTCGGCGCAGGCGCGCGCGAAGCCGGCGTTCTCCGCGAGGAAGCCGTATCCCGGGTGGACGGCCTGGGCGCCGGTTCGGGCCGCCGCCTCCAGCAGGCACTCCACCGACAGATAGCTCTCGGCCGCCGGCGCCGGACCGATCCGCACCGCGGTGTCGGCCTCCCGGACATGGCGGGCGTCGGCGTCCGCGTCGGAGAAGACGGCCACCGAGCGCACGCCCAGCGAGCGGAGCGTACGGATCACGCGGACGGCGATCTCGCCCCGGTTGGCCACGAGGACCGTGTCGAACATGGTCTGCGTCATCTGCACAGTCCCCCTCACATCCGGAAGACGCCGAACTGGGGGTCACCCAGGGGCGCGTTGGCACAGGCGGTCAGGGCGAGGCCCAGCACCTGACGGGTCTCCAGCGGGTCGATCACGCCGTCGTCCCAGAGGCGGGCCGTCGCGTAGTAGGCGTTGCCCTGGCGCTCGTACTGATCCCGGATCGGGGCCTTGAACGCGTCCTCGTCCGCGGCCGGCCAGTCCTCGCCGCGTGCCTCCAACTGGTCCCGCTTGACGGTCGCGAGGACGGAAGAGGCCTGTTCGCCGCCCATGACGGAGATCTTGGCGCCCGGCCACATCCACAGGAAGCGGGGGGAGTAGGCGCGGCCGCACATCGAGTAGTTCCCGGCGCCGTACGACCCGCCGACCACGACCGTCAGCTTCGGCACGCGGGTGCAGGCCACCGCCGTGACCATTTTGGCGCCGTGCTTGGCGATGCCGCCGGCCTCGTAGTCCTTGCCGACCATGAAGCCGGAGATGTTCTGCAGGAACACCAGCGGGATGCCGCGCTGGTCGCACAGCTCGATGAAGTGGGCGCCCTTCTGGGCGGACTCTGAGAACAGGATGCCGTTGTTGGCGACGATGCCGACCGGGTGGCCGTGGATACGGGCGAAGCCGGTGACGAGGGTCTGGCCGAACTCGGATTTGAACTCCGAGAAACGGGAGCCGTCGACCACGCGCGCGATGACCTCGCGTACGTCGTAGGGGGTGCGGGAGTCGACGGGGACCGCGCCGTACAGGCCGTAGGGGTCGACCTTCGGTTCCGCGGCCGGCGTGACCTCCCAGGGGAGGTTGCCGCGCGCGGGGAGCGTCGCGACGATGTTCCGCACGATCCGCAGCGCGTGCGGGTCGTCCTCGGCGAGGTGGTCGGTCACGCCGGACACCCGGGAGTGGACCTCACCGCCGCCCAGCTCCTCCGCCGTGACGACCTCACCGGTGGCGGCCTTCACCAGCGGGGGGCCGCCGAGGAAGATCGTGCCCTGGTTGCGGACGATGACGGCCTCGTCGCTCATGGCGGGTACGTAGGCGCCGCCCGCGGTGCACGAGCCCAGCACGGCGGCGATCTGCGGGATGCCGGCGCCCGACATGCGGGCCTGGTTGTAGAAGATCCGCCCGAAGTGCTCCCGGTCCGGGAAGACCTCGTCCTGCATGGGGAGGAAGGCGCCGCCGGAGTCGACGAGGTAGAGACACGGCAGGCGGTTCTCCAGGGCCACCTCCTGCGCGCGCAGGTGCTTCTTCACGGTCATCGGGTAGTACGTCCCGCCCTTGACCGTGGCGTCGTTGGCGACGATCACGCACTCGCGCCCGCTGACCCGCCCGATCCCGGCGATGACGCCGGCGGCCGGGGCCTGTCCGTCGTACATGCCGTCGGCCGCGAGCGGAGCGAGCTCCAGGAAGGGCGAGCCGGGGTCGAGGAGGGCGTCGACGCGGTCGCGCGGCAACAGCTTCCCGCGCGCGGTGTGCCGGGCGCGCGCCTTCTCACCGCCTCCCAGCCGGGCGGCGGCGAGCTTGCCGCGCAGCTCCTCCACGAGTGCCCGGTGGGCCTCCTCGTTGGCTTGCCAGGCCTCCGACGCGGGATCTGCCGCGCTCGCAAGCTCCGGTGCCTCGTGCATCGTGCGGTCCCCTCACCCAGTGGTCGACCAGTTAATGAGCGTTAACGCATTTCCTTCAGGTTAACGACCGCTAACCTCCCTGTCTAGAATTGCTTCCATGGCCACCAGAACCGACGCCCCGACCCGCCGCGAACAGATCCTCAAGGAGGCCGCGCGGCTCTTCGCCGAGCGTGGATTCCACGGCGTCGGTGTCGACGAGATAGGCGCCGCCGTGGGCATCAGCGGCCCCGGTCTCTACCGGCACTTCGCCGGCAAGGACGCGATGCTCGCCGAGCTGCTGGTCGGCATCAGCGGTCAGCTGCTGACCGGCGCGAAGCGGCGCCTCGCGGAGGCCGACGGCGTGCCGCCGGAGGCGGTGCTCGACTCACTCATCGAGGGCCACATCGACTTCGCCCTCGACGACCGTCCCCTCATCACCCTGCACGACCGCGAGCTGGACCGCCTGCGCGACAGCGACCGCAAGCTCGTACGGCAGCTCCAGCGGCAGTACGTCGAGCTGTGGGTGGAGGTGGTGCGCAAGGTGTACCCGGACCTCACGGAGCCGACGGCCCGGTCGGCCGTGCACTCGGTGTTCGGGCTGCTGAACTCGACGCCGCACCTGGGGCGGCCGGGGTCGCTGCCGGGGCGGGGAGTCACGGCGGTGCTGCTGCACCGGATGGCACGGGGGGCGTTCGGGGCGGCCGGGGTGGAGTGAGCCGTACGGCTGGTCGGCGCCAGCCCTATGTCGGGGCGCTCAGGTGACGCAGTACGGCGAGGACGCGGCGGCTGTATCCGGTCGTGCCGGTCAGGCCGAACTTGTCGAAGATCGCGTTGGTGTGCTTCTCGACCGCGCTCTGTGAGACGTAGAGCTGCTGCGCGATGGCCGCGTTGGTGCAGCCCTGCGCCATCAGCGCCAGGACGTCGCGCTCCCTCCCGGGGTGTGAGCCCGTGCAGCGGGTCGGTGCGGGCGCTGCGGGCGAGGAGCCGCCGGACCACCTCCTTGAGCAGGTACCCGACGCCCTCGCTGTCCAGCTCGGCGGCGTGGAAGAGCGCGAGGCGGCGTCGCTCCAGGGCGGCGAGGGGCGGCGCGCCCGCCGAGGCGGAGGCAGGGCGCCGGGTCGTCGGCCTGCGCACCCGGCGCCCAGGACACAGACGAGCCCGGCCACCGCCGTCAGCCCGCCCAGCAGCAGCCCGGCGGCGAGGCGGAGCCAGCGCTCGGTGAATCCGATCACGACGGGTCAGGCTAGCCAAGGCGGCCGGGGCGGCGCCCTGCGGAAAACCGCACTCTTCCTGTGCGGGTTCCCACAGTCCGATATGAGGCCCTCCTCATACCGCCTTTAGGTCAAGACTTCGTAAAGTGGCCCGCATGATCATTGCTGCTGCGTCCGAAGCGCCCGTCGGTGGAGTCGCCGGCTGGGCCGCCGACCTGATGGAGAAGCTCGGCGGCCCCGGCGCCGGGCTGGCCATCGCCCTGGAGAACCTCTTCCCGCCGCTGCCGAGCGAGGTGATCCTGCCGCTGGCGGGGTTCACGGCGAGCCAGGGCCGGATGGACGTCGTCGGGGCCGTTGCCTGGACGACGGCCGGTTCGGTGGTGGGTGCGCTGGCCCTCTACCTGCTGGGCGCGCTCCTGGGCCGGGACCGGCTGATCGCCGTGGCGGCGCGGCTGCCGCTGGTGAAGGCCGCCGACGTGGAACGGACCGAGGCCTGGTTCCTCCGGCACGGCACCAAGGCCGTGTTCTTCGGCCGCTTCGTGCCCATCTTCCGCAGCCTGATCTCGATACCGGCCGGAGTCGAACGCATGCGGCTCCCCGTGTTCCTCGCCCTCACCACGGCCGGCAGCCTCATCTGGAACACCGCCTTCATCGCCGCCGGCTACGCCCTCGGCGCCCGCTGGCACGAGGTCACCGACCTGGTCGGCCTCTACTCCAAGGCGATCCTGGTGATCGTGGTCGTGGCGGCCCTGGCGTTCGTGGGCGTACGGCTGCTGCGGGCCGGACGCGGGCAGCGGCGGCGTCCGGTCGGGTCCGGTTCCGACAGGCGTCGCTAGGTGGTCCCGGAGTGACGAGCGTTACGGACCTTGACCCCTGGACGCCTGTGGATACCCGCCGGTACGGTTGAGTGAGCAAGCGCTTAGACATGGACGTGTGGAGGTGGCGGCGGTGCGCCGTACGGTGTTCAACGAGGATCACGAGGCGTTCCGGGAGACCATCCGCGCCTTCATCGAGGCCGAGGTCGTCCCGGTCTACGACGAGTGGTTCGCGGCGGGCCAGGCGCCCCGCGACTTCTACTACAAGCTCGCCGAGCTCGGCGTCTTCGGCATCCGCGTCGACGAGGAGTACGGCGGCGCCGGCATCGACTCGTACAAGTTCGAGGCCGTGATGTACGAGGAGACGTCCCGCGCGGGCGTCCAGTTCGGCGGCTCCGGCGTGCACGTGCTGCTGGGCCTGCCCTACATCAAGATGCTCGCCAGCGACGAGCAGAAGAAGCGGTTCCTGCCGAAGTTCGTCTCCGGTGAGGAGATGTGGGCGCTGGCGATGACCGAGCCGGGCACCGGCTCCGACCTCGCGGGCATGAAGACCACCGCCAAGCTGAGCGAGGACGGCACGCACTACGTCCTCAACGGCGCCAAGACCTTCATCACCGGCGGCGTGCACGCCGACCGCGTGATCGTCTGCGCCCGCACCGACGCGCCCAGCGCCGAGGACCGCCGCCACGGCATCTCCCTGTTCGCCGTCGACACCAAGTCCGAGGGCTACTCCGTCGGCCGCAAGCTCGACAAGCTCGGCCTGAAGACCTCCGACACCGCCGAGCTGGCGTTCGTCGACGTGAAGGTCCCCGTCGAGGACCTGCTCGGCGAGGAGAACAAGGGCTTCTACTACCTCGGCCACAACCTCGCCTCCGAGCGCTGGGGCATCGCCTTCGGCGCCTACGCGCAGGCCAAGGCGGCCGTGCGGTTCGCCAAGCAGTACGTGCAGGAGCGCACCGTCTTCGGCAAGACCGTCGCGTCCTTCCAGAACACCAAGTTCGAGCTGGCCGCCTGCCAGGCCGAGGTCGACGCCGCCGAGGCCGTCGCCGACCGCACGCTGGAGGCCCTGGACGCCGGCGAGCTGACGCCCGCCGAGGCCGCCTCCGCGAAGCTCTTCTGCACCGAGGTCGCGCACCGCGTGATCGACCGCTGCCTCCAGCTGCACGGCGGCTACGGCTTCATGAACGAGTACCCGATCGCCCGCCTGTACGCGGACAACCGCGTCAACCGGATCTACGGTGGCACCAGCGAGATCATGAAGTCGATCATCGCGAAGGACATGGGCCTGTAAGGTCCGCGCAATTACCTGCCAGTAGAAAAGGTGCCATGAACCAGGCACTACAGGGACTCCTCGATCTGCTCGACCTGGAGCAGATCGAGGAGGACATATTCCGCGGCCAGTCCCGGTCCGCCGTCGTCCCGCGCGTGTTCGGGGGACAGGTCGCGGCCCAGGCGCTGGTCGCCGCCGGGCGTACGGTCCCCGAGGACCGCCACGCGCACTCGCTCCACGCGTACTTCCTGCGCGCCGGGGACCCGGGCGCGCCCATCGTCTACAACGTCGACCGCATGCGCGACGGGCGTTCCTTCACCACCCGCCGGGTGGTCGCGGTGCAGCACGGCAAGCCGATCTTCGCCCTGTCGGCCTCCTTCCAGCTGCACGAGGAGGGGATGGACCACCAGGCCCCCATGCCCCCCGCGCCCGACCCGGCGACCCTGCCCACCTCCGAGGAGCGGCTGCGGGACTACGGCCACCTCGATCCGGCGGTCGTGGAGAAGTTCCTGGAGGCACGCGAGGCGGTCGACCTGCGCTATGTCGACGAGCCGCCGTACGGCAGGTTCGGCGAGCCCCGCGAACCGCACTCCCAGGTGTGGTTCCGCACCAACGGCAAGCTGGCCGACGACCCGCTCCTGCACGTCGTACTCGCCACCTACGTCTCCGACATGACCCTCCTCGACTCCGTGCTGCTCGCGCACGGGCGCGGCGGCTGGGCGGTCGGCGATGTCGTCGGCGCCTCGCTGGACCACGCGATGTGGTTCCACCGCCCCTTCCGCGCGGACGAGTGGCTGCTGTACGACCAGGAGTCACCGTCGGCGCACGGGGGACGCGGCCTCGGGCAGGCCCGCATCTACACCCAGGACGGGCAGTTGGCGGTGTCGGTGATCCAGGAGGGTGTGGTCCGCATCCCGCGGTGACCCGCCCGCGCCCTGCCCGGCAGCTGACGTCAGGCCAGACCGACGCGAGGGTCGACGGTCCAGTGGTTGCTTCGCAGGATCCGGTCGGCGAACGTCACCTCGCGTTCGCCGAGCAATCGGAAGCCGAGCGCGCGGCAGATGCCGTTCGAGGCTCCGTTTCCCGTGGCCGGGAAGGCGTGCACGACACCCCAGCGGTCCTCGTCCCGGGCCTGTTCGAGCAGAGCCCGGGCGGCGCGCTTTCCCAGCCCCCGGCCCTGGAACTCCGGCAGGACCATCCAGCCGATCTCGGAGACGGGCCCGTCGTCCGTGTCGTGCGACCAGAGGGTCACGTTCCCCGCGACCACGTCGGGCGCGTCCGGCGCCGGCACGATCATCCTGATCCAGGCGAGGTCCGCCGCCGCCTCCCGGGCGTCCCGCCGGACCTTGTCCCGCATGCCCTCACGCGGAAGCGGTCCGCCGAGGTCCGCCATCATGACGGGATCGCAGCGCATACGGACGTAGGCGTCGACGTCGACCTCGTCCGGTGTGACGTTGCGCAACAGCACAGGGCCCCCTGCCCATTCTAGCCGAGTCCCGCCTCCGCCAGCAGGAACGCCGTCATCGGGTCGTAGTGGCGCGGGCTCACCACGTGGTCGTCGAGCGGTACCACCACCTGGACCGTCCCCTCCGCCTCGGCGAGGAACAGCGCCGGGTCGTTGCAGTCCGCGTAGCCGACGGAGTCCACCCCGTGCTGTCCGGCGTAGCCCGCCCAGCCGTGGTCGGCGACGACCAGGTCCGGCAGTGGACGGCCCTCGCGCTCAAGTCCCCTGAGGATGGCCTTCATCGGCTCCCCGGAGTGGGTGTGCCAGAGGGTGGCGCCGTGTTCCAGGACCGCGACGTCCGCGAATTGCATGACGTAACCCTCGTCGGTCTGCAGGCCGTCCGGGATGACGACGATCTCGCAGCCCGCCGTGCGCAGGGCGTCCGCAGTCGCGCGGTGGACGTCCAGCAGGCCGCCCGGGTGGCCGGTCGCGAACAGGACCCGTTGACCGCCGTCCGCCGCCTTGCGCAGCCGGGCCGCCATACGCTCCAGCGCGGCCACCGTCAGCTCGGGGTCGATGGTGTCCTGGCCGTGGCGGTGCTCCGCGTCGTCGTTCACGCCGACGCGCTCCGCCATCACCGCGAGCACGTCCTGCTCGTCGGTCCAGCGGTCGCCGAGCTCCAGGCCGAGCCAGTAGTGGCGGTCGCCGTTCGCCAGCTTGCGGTAGTGGGAGAGGTTGTTCTCGCGGGGAGTGGCGACGTCGCCCGCGATACGGGTTCTGACGAGGTGGTCGACAAGCTCGGTGCGGCTGGGTGTCCCGGGTATCGGCATGGTTCCCATTGTGAGGCAGACAACTGCTGGAACGGCCGCGTCCGGGGCGCGTGCGACGCGGGTCACTTGCCGATCATGGCTCGATCCGGCGCAGGGCGAACCACAGTTCCATCCGTACGTCCGGGTCGTCCAGGTCCGTCTGGAGCAGCGCCGCGCACCGGGCGATCCGCTGCCGGACGGTGTTGCGGTGGACGGACAGGGCGACGGCCGTGCGGTCCCAGCTGCCGTGCAGGGAGAGCCAGGTGCGCAGGGTCTCCGTGAGCGGGTCGGTGAGCGGCGCGAGGAGGTCGCGGGCGTGGGCCTCCGCCTCGTCCGGGGCGAGCAGGTCGGTGAGGGCCGGGCGTTGGGTGCCGTGCCGGAACAGGGGCGCGCGCGTGGCCCTCGCCCTGGACAGGGCCCGCGCCGCCTGGGCGTCGGCCGCCGGCCAGTCCCGCGCGGTCGCCGGGGCGCTGACGCCCAGGGTCCAGCCCGGCTGCGGGGCCGGTTCGCGGTCCGCCGGGGCGAGGACGCGTACGACGTCCTGCGTCAGGTCGACCAGCGGAGAGCCCAGGGCCGCGCCCAGCGCGGAGGCGGCCATGGGGTCGCAGGGCTGGGTGTCGGGGCTGCCGTGGACCACCAGCCAACGCTCGGCGCCCAGCAGCGGAGCCACCGCCTCCGGCTCGGCCCCCAGCAGCAGCCGCACGAGCGCGGACGAGCGGGCCGCCCCCGAGCCGCTCTGGTGCTCCCCGGTGAGGAGGGAGAGGAGCACGGCGGCGACGGAGGCGATGGTGTGGTCGCCGGAGTCCCGGCGCGGGGCGGCGACCCCGAGGACGAAGCCCTGTCCGCTGCCGAGGGCGTAGGCGGAGAGGTGGGTGCCGGCGATGGTGTCGGAGGCCGAGGAGGGGGTGGCGGGTGCCCCGGCCCCCGGGCGCGGGGCTTCGACGCGGGCGGTCGGCCCTGCGGGGATACGACTGCCCGCTCGTGCGGTGCTCGGGGCGCCGGTCGGCCGGGTGGCCTGCGAGCCGGTGGTCGGCCGGGTGGCCTGCGGGCCGGTGGTCGGCCGGGTGGCCTGCGGGCCGGTGGTCGGTCGGGTGGCCTGCGGGCCGGTGGTCGGTCGGGCGGGGTCCGGGTCGGTGGTCGGGGGGTGAGGGTGTGTCGTTGCTCGGGCGGCTTGCGGGCTGCTGCCCGCTCGTGCGGCGCCCGGGGTGCCGGTCGGGCGGGTGGCCTGCGAGCCGGTGGTCGGGCGGGTGGTTTGCGGGCCGCTGGTCGGTCGCGTGGACTCCGGGCCGGTGACCGTGGACGTGGGCTGCGGGTACGTCGGCGCTCGCGTGGTCTGAGGGCCCGACGGCTGCGGTGCGGCCTCGGCGCCCGGCACCACCGGCCGTACCACCTCCGCCAACTCCGCCAACGCCCCCCGCACCGCACCCGTCGGAGCCGCCCGCCCCGCCTCCCCGATCACCACTCCCTCCGGCCCGTACAGCACCGCCCAGCCCCCCACCCGCTGGGCCAGCTGTCGCAGGACGGCGGGTACCGGGTCCGGGCGGGACGCCGCTGCCGCCAGGCTCTGCTGGGCCTCCGTCACACGGCGCAGTTCGGCGTGGCGGGCCTGGGCCATGAGCTGCCAGACCGCGCGGGCCACGCCCGAGAAGGTGGTCTGGGGCGGGACCTCGAGGAGCGGCAGGCCGTAGGCGTCGCACGCCGCCACCAGGGCGCGCGGCACCGTGTCGTGCACCGGGGCGAGCCCGAAGCCGAGGGCCGCGCCGCCGGCCGCGACGATCCTCGACACGTAGTCGTCGAAGTACGTGCCCGAACCCGCCGCCTCCGGGACGTGGACGCCGGCCGTCAGCAACAGCTCGCCACCCAGGAGGTAGGGAAAGGGATCGGCCATTTCCGAGGTGTGCGCCCAGTGGATCACCGTGTCCGCGTCGGCCGGTCCGGCGATCCGGCGCAGGGCCAGATCCTCTCTGGCCAGCAGCGCGGAGAGCGGCACCGGTGGGGTGGGCGGAACGGCCGGCTCCGGCATATGGACGTTTCCTTCAGTCGGGCAACCGCAGATGGATGAAACGTACACTTCGCAGTCGCTTTCCGGCCACCTAGTGTCGACCCCTGTCACCCGCCGGCGACTTCGAGTGTCCGAATTTCGAGTGTCCGATTGAGGGAGGTCTCTGTGGCCGTCGACTACGCAGTCATCGTCGTCTATCTGGCCGGCATGCTGGCCATGGGCTGGTGGGGCATGCGCCGTGCCAAGTCCAAGAGCGAGTTCCTGGTCGCGGGCCGCCGGCTCGGGCCGACGATGTACTCCGGCACCATGGCCGCGATCGTCCTCGGCGGTGCGTCCACCATCGGCGGTGTCGGGCTGGGCTACCAGTACGGCCTCTCCGGCGCCTGGATGGTGTTCACCATCGGCCTCGGGCTCCTCGCGCTCTCCGTGTTCTTCTCGGCCCGCATCGCCCGCCTGAAGGTCTACACCGTCTCCGAGATGCTCGACCTGCGCTACGGCGGCCGGGCCGGCGTCATCTCCGGTCTCGTCATGTGGGCGTACACCCTCATGCTCGCGGTCACGTCGACCATCGCGTACGCCACGATCTTCGACGTCCTGTTCGACATGAACCGCACCGTCGCGATCATCCTGGGCGGCTCGATCGTCGTCGCCTACTCGACGCTCGGCGGCATGTGGTCGATCACGCTCACCGACATGGTGCAGTTCGTGGTGAAGACCGTCGGCGTGCTCCTGCTGCTCCTGCCCATCGCCGTCGTCAAGGCCGGCGGGTTCAGCGAGATGAAGGCCCAGCTGCCCACCGAGTACTTCGACCCGCTGGGCATCGGCGGCGAGACGATCTTCACCTACGTCCTGATCTACACCTTCGGCATGCTGATCGGGCAGGACATCTGGCAGCGTGTGTTCACCGCCCGCAGCGACAAGACCGCCAAGTGGGGCGGCACCGTCGCGGGCACCTACTGCCTCGCCTACGCCCTCGCCGGCGCCGTCATCGGTACGGCGGCCAAGGTGCTGTACCCCAAGCTCGGCAGCCCGGACGACGCGTTCGCCACCATCGTCAAGGACGAACTCCCGGTCGGTGTGCGCGGGTTGGTGCTGGCCGCCGCCCTCGCCGCGGTGATGTCCACCTCCTCCGGCGCGCTCATCGCCTGCGCGACCGTCGCCAACAACGACATCTGGTCACGGCTGCGGGGGAGAATCACGACCGGTGAGCCGGACGAGGTGCAGGGCAACCGCGCCTTCATCCTCATCATGGGCCTCGCCGTGATCGGTACGGCCATCGCGCTCAACAACGTCGTCGAGGCGCTGACGGTGGCGTACAACCTGCTAGTCGGCGGACTCCTCGTCCCGATCCTCGGCGGACTGCTGTGGAAGCGGGGCACGGCACAGGGCGCGCTCGCCTCCGTCGCGGTCGGCGGTCTCGCCGTCGTCGCCCTGATGGCGACCTACGGCATTCTCGCCAACGAGCCCGTCTACTACGGCCTGCTGTCTTCCCTCGCCGTGTACATCGCCGTCTCCTTGATGACAAGGCCGACCGACGCGGCCGTACTCGACGCCTGGCGTGAGCGCCTTGCCGGGCGGGCTCCCGAACTCGTGTCCGAACCGGTGCCGGCTCACCAGTAGAGTCATAGGAACATATCCCGCATACGCGATGAAGCGTAGGAAAGAAGGCATTTCCTCATGAGCAGCAACGAGACGCCCCGCGGCCCCGTCGACTCCTCCCGCATCCCGCGGTACGCCGGTCCCGCGACCTTCGCCCGGCTCCCGCGCCTCGACGAGGTCGGCCGCGCCGACGTCGCCGTGGTCGGCGTGCCGTTCGACTCGGGCGTCTCGTACCGGCCGGGCGCCCGCTTCGGCGGCAACGCGATCCGCGAGGCGTCCCGGCTGCTGCGCCCGTACAACCCGGCGCAGGACGCCTCCCCCTTCGCCCTCGCGCAGGTGGCGGACGGCGGCGACATCGCCGTGAACCCGTTCAACATCAACGAGGCCGTGGAGACCGTCGAGGCGGCCGCCGACGACCTGCTCGGCACCGGCGCCCGCCTGATGACCCTGGGCGGCGACCACACCATCGCGCTGCCGCTGCTGCGCTCGGTCGCCAAGAAGCACGGCCCGGTCGCCCTGCTCCACTTCGACGCCCACCTCGACACCTGGGACACGTACTTCGGCGCCGAGTACACCCACGGCACGCCCTTCCGGCGCGCGGTGGAGGAGGGCATCCTCGACACCGAAGCGCTCTCCCACGTCGGCATCCGCGGCCCGCTGTACGGCAAGCAGGACCTGACCGACGACGAGAAGATGGGCTTCGGCATCGTCACCTCGGCGGACGTCTACCGCCGCGGCGCCGACGAGGTCGCCGACCAGCTGCGCCAGCGCATCGGCGACCGCCCCCTGTACATCTCCATCGACATCGACTGCCTCGACCCGGCCCACGCGCCCGGCACCGGCACCCCCGAGGCCGGCGGCATGACCTCGCGCGAGCTGCTGGAGATCCTGCGGGGCCTCGCGTCCTGCAACCTGGTCTCGGCGGACGTCGTCGAGGTGGCGCCCGCGTACGATCACGCCGAGATCACGTCGGTGGCCGCGTCCCACACGGCGTACGAGCTCACCACGATCATGTCCCGCCAGATCGCGGCGGCCCGGAAGGACTCGGAAGCGAAGTGACTCACGACCACGACCTGGTACTCCGCCCGACTCAGGCGCAGATCGACGCCGCCCTGAATCCTCCCGCCGGGCGCAACGGCGGGGACCTGGTCGTGGAGACGCTGGCGGCGCTCGGCACGACGACGGTCTTCGGCCTCCCCGGCCAGCACGCCCTCGGCATGTTCGACGCCCTGCGCCGCAGCGACCTGCGCTACATCGGCCTGCGCGTGGAGAACAACGCGGGCTTCGCGGCGGACGCCTACGGCCGGATGACCGGCGAGGCGGCCCCGCTGCTGCTGTCGACGGGCCCGGGGGCGCTGACCTCGCTGGCCGCGCTGCAGGAGGCGGCCGCGGCGTCGGCGCCCGTGCTGGCGATCAGCAGCCAGATCCCGACGGCGGGGCTGGGCGGCGGCCGGCACGGCTACCTGCACGAACTCCCGGATCAGGCAGCCTCGTTCAGGGGCGTGGTGAAGTCGGTCCACACGGTCCGCACCCCGTCCCAGATCCCCTCCGCCATCGAGGCGGCCTGGAAGTCGGCGCTGACGGCCCCGCACGGCCCGGTGTGGGTGGAGATCCCGCAGGACGTGCTGCTCGCCGAGACGTCGATCCCGGTGGTGACGGGCGGCGACGCCTTCCCCGAGGAGCTGCCGCCCCGCCCCGAACTGACGGCGGTGGCCGC
Organism: Streptomyces sp. NPDC055013; assembly: GCF_053608645.1. Taxonomy (NCBI): domain Bacteria; kingdom Bacillati; phylum Actinomycetota; class Actinomycetes; order Kitasatosporales; family Streptomycetaceae; genus Streptomyces; species Streptomyces sp. NPDC055013. The sequence goes on along the minus strand of NZ_JBSGVW010000014.1, from coordinate 75,129 downwards.
CCACCTGCTCTCCCACGCCGAGCGCCCGGCGATCATCGCGGGCGGGGGAGTCGTACGGGCCGACGCCTCGGGCAAGCTGAGGCAGCTGGCGGAGACGCTCCAGGCGCCGGTCGTCGCGACCCCCGGCGGCAAGGGCGCGTTCCCCTGGACGCACCCGCTGTCCCTCCGGTCCTGGATCGAGGACCGGCACACGACGGACTTCCTTGAGGCCGCGGACGTACTCCTGGTCGTCGGCTCGGGCCTCGGTGAACTCTCCTCGAACTACCACACGTTCAAGCCGCGGGGCAGGGTCATCCAGATCGAGGCGGACCTCGGCAAGCTGGAGTCCAACCACCCGGCACTGGGCATCCACGCGGACGCGCGGCTCGCGTTGCAGGCGCTGCTGGAGACGGTGACGGAGCGCCCGGACCCCACCGCTCCCGAGCGGGTACGGGCCGTCCTCGCGAAGGTCGCCGACCGCATCGCCGCCCAGGAACTCACCCTGGAACAGGATGTGCTGGCGTCCGTGCGCAAGGCGCTCCCCGCCGACTCCCCGTCCTTCTGGGACATGACGATCCTCGCCTACTGGGCCTGGTCGGCCTTCGACGCCAAGGGCCCCAACCACATGCACACCGCCCAGGGCGCCGGCGGCCTCGGCTACGGCTTCCCGGCGGCACTCGGCGCGGCTGCCGCGGACCCGACGCGCCCGGTGCTCGCGGTGTCCGGCGACGGCGGAGCCCTGTACTCGATCGCCGAGCTGGCGACGGCGAAGCAGTACGACCTGCCGGTCACCTGGCTGATCGTCGACGACGGCGGCTACGGCATCCTGCGCGAGTACATGACGGACGCCTTCGGCGAGGCCACGGCGACGGAGCTGACCCGCCCCGACTACGTGGCCCTGGCCGAGTCCTTCGGCGTCCCCGGGGTCCGGACGACCCCGGAGACACTGGAGGCGGATCTGGCGAAGGCGCTTCAGACCCCTGGCCCGTCGGTGGTCGTACTCCCGGCGGTGCTACGGATGTTCGCGCCCACGCACCTCACGGCGTGACGGCGGGCTCAGCGGCCCGGTCGTGCGTGTCGTCGACGTGGTCGCGGTTGTGGCAGGCGTCGTCCACCGCGGGGCCGGTCAGCGGCAGGGCCCATGGGACGAGCGCGAGTGCCTCCTTGCAGAGGCCGGCGCCGGAGTGGCCGGCGATGGTGATCCGGCCCCGGTCGCCGTCGTCGGCGTGGGCCGGGGCGGCGAGTACGAGGGCTGCCATGGTGAGCGCGGCGAGCGCGCTGATCTTCTTCATGGCCGGGTCAACGGCATAGATCGGCGCAGGTCACTCCGCTGCACAGGTGGTGACCGGGCGCGCCGGGGGCCTACGGGACCCCTGGCGCGGCCACGGCGACCGAAACAGGGCCTGACGGCCTACCAGATCGACTCGACCCACTCCGGGTGGTCGATGAACGGGTTGCGGTTGCCCTGGTAGGAGTCGTAGATGACCTCGTTGCGGTGCTCCTCGAAGGCGTTCGGCGGGTCCTCGTCGTTCCACTGCTTCAGGACCGAGAGGCGGCCGTGGTACGGGACGCTGCCGTTGATGGAGTCGTTGGCCTCCAGGTCGGGCCAGCTGTCGTCACCCTCGTAGCGGACGGCCATGTAGAGGATCATGCGGGCCACGTCGCCCTTGACGGCGTCGCGCGGCTCGAAGGAGTTGGAGTCGGTGAGGCTGCCGCCGGAGTTGGTGAAGCTGCTGCCGCCGTTGTCGAAGTCCTTGTTGCCGCGGATGCTGTTGACCTGCACGTCCTCGGGACGCAGGTGGTGCAGGTCGGTGCCGGGGCCGGCCGAGGTGCCGAAGTCGCCGTGGGACTGTGCCCACACGTGCTCCCGGTTCCAGTTGCCGGTGTTGCCGCCGTTCAGGGACTTGCTGCGGGAGAGGCCGCTGTACAGCAGGATCACGTTGTTGCTGTTGTTCGGGTCCTGGTCGGTGACCTTCAGGGCGTTCCAGACGGCCGAGTACGAGATCCTCGTCTGGTCGCTGATGATCTCGTGCAGCGAGTCCTTCAGGGCCGAGCCGGTCTTGCCGATCGCGTCGGCGTAGTACGTGTCGTCGTACTCCGTCGTCGTCGCGGCGGCCGGGGCCGCGGTGAGCGCCGGGGTGGTGAGGCCGACCAGAACGGCGGTCGTGGCCAGCGCGACCGACTTCCAGCTGCGTATTCGTGTCGCCGACATGTGGGGGTCCCATCTACGCGGGTTGAATGGAGGCGGCAAACGGGAGAGTGACATGGACATGTGGTGGTGTCGAGGGCTTGCACGTGTCCATTGGGTGACGGGAAACGGCAAAACGGGGCTTGTCCACGCGAGTTGACACGACGGAACGGCCCCCGGCGGGTGAGCCGGGGGCCGTTGGGTGTGGAGCGGGTCGGGGTCAGCTGACGTCCGACGGGTCCAGACGGTAGATCGTCGACTGGCTGCTCTGCGCGGAGGTGTCCGCGGCGGAGCCGGAAGCGGACGTCGAGCCGTACTCGCTCTCCTTCACCGCCGTCCCGTTCTTCTGCACCCACTGAGTGACCTCGGAGCTGACGTCGCTGCCGCCGCCGGGGCCGCCGCCCATACCGCCGCCACCGAGCTGGATGTAGTGCAACTCGCCCTTCTTCACCAGCTCCTTGAGCTTTGCCAGGGTCATCGCCTTGTCGCTGCCGGACCAGCCCCACATGGAGATGACGGGCTCACCGCTGCTCACGATCAGCTGAGCCGCGCTCTGCGAACTCGACACCGCCAGCAGCCACTTGGCGCCGTCCTGGTGCTTCTCGAGGTAGGTGATGAGCTCGCTGCTCGCGCCGCCGCCCATACCGCCGCCACCGGCCGTGGCGCCGGGCCTGCCGCCCGTGCCGTCGCCGGTTCCGGTGCCGCCGTCGGCCGTACCCGCGTTGCCGCCGGTGCCGCCGGAGCCCCCCGGTGGCGTACCGCCCGTCCCGGCGTTGCCGCCCGAGGCCTGCCCGCCCTGACCACCGGGCAGCTGGCCGCCCCCGCCGCCCGGCATCCCGCCGTTCTGGCCCTGCTGCCCGCCGGCCTGGCTGCCTTGGCCCTGCTGTGTCCCCCCGGGCCCGCCGGTCCCGCCGCCCGGGAAGCCACCCCGGCCGCCGCCCCCGCCGCCGAAGCCGCTCCCCGTCGAGGGCCCGGCCGTCGGGTTCGTGCCGCCCATGCCGCCGCCCGAACCGGACGGCACCGACCAGGCGTACGCCGCCGGGCCCGCCACGGCGGCGACGACCGCCGCCACCACGGATGCCGCCAGCAGCCGTACCCGAGTCCCGGACGCGGACCGGAAGACGAGCAGTCCCACGATCGCCAGCAGCATGACGACGGCGATCGCCGGCCACAGCCAGGTGTTCCAGCCGGAGGCCCGCCGCAGGAGTACGACAGCCCAGACGGCCGTGACGCCCAGCCCTGCCGGCAGCACCCACGCCCACCGCTTGTCGGCGCGGAACGCGCGCAGCAGCATCACACCGCCGCCTCCGCACAGGGCCGCGATGCCGGGGGCGAGCGCGGTCGTGTAGTACGGGTGCATCGTGCCCTCGGCCATGGCGAAGGTCAGGTAGTGCAGGGCCGTCCAGCCGCCCCACAGCAGCAGCGCGGCCCGGGTGAGGTCGGTGCGCGGGGCGCGGCCGCACAGCACCAGTCCGCCGATGCAGGCGATGGCCGCGAAGGGGATCAGCCAGGAGATCTGGCCGCCGAGGATGTCGTTGAAGAGGCGGCCGAGCCCCGCGGTACCGGAGAAGCCGCCGCCTCCGCCACCGCCGCCTCCGCCGTTGCCCTCGCCGCCCAGGATCCGGCCCAGGCCGTTGTAGCCCATGATCAGGTCCCAGGCCGTGCCGTCCGACGAACCGCCGATGTAGGGGCGGTCGTCGGCCGGGACGAGCGAGACCGCCGCGGCCCACCAGAAGCTGGAGACGGCCAGAGCGACGCCCGCGACGAGGAGGTTGACGACGCGCTTCACGAACTTCGGCTTCGCCGCGTACAGGTAGACCGCGAAGACGGCGGGCAGCGCGATGTACCCCTGGAGCATCTTCGTGTTGAACGCGAGTCCGAAGCAGACCGCGGAGCCGACCAGCGGCGACAGCCTGCCGTCGTGGACGGCCCGCAGGGCGAGCGCCGCGCCGCCGGCCATCAGGAACACCAGCAGCGTGTCGGGGTTGTTGTCACGGTTGATGGCGACCGTGATCGGGGTCAGAGCCAGGACCAGCGCGGCCACCGTAGCCGCGCCGTGGCCCCACACCCGCTTCACCGAGGCGTGCACGATCCAGATCGTCGCCAGCGCGACCAGGACCATCGGCAGCATCATCTGCCAGGTGCCGTAGCCGAACACGCGGCACGACAGGCCCATGACCATCAAGGCGAACGGCGGCTTGTCGACGGTGAGGAAGTTGCCCGCGTCCAGCGAGCCGAAGAACCACGCCTTCCAGCTCTGCGTACCGCTCAGCACGGCAGCGCTGTAGAAGCTGTTGAGGCTCGAGCCGGACAGGTTCCAGGAGTACAGCACCGCCGCCAGGATCAGGATCGCGATCAGCGCCGGGAGTGACCAGCGCGGTGCCCTGCCCGGGGGCGGCACGTCGGGGGTCACGGTCGTGTGGGGGTGGGGATCGGTGGCTGATGTCACCCGCGCATCGTGTGCGGCGGGGGTGGGTGCGGGCTGTGCCGGACCTTGATCCTGCCTGTGAATGGGCAAGGCGCGGCGTCCCCTGCACGAGGGCCGGCCGGCGTCACTCCGTCGGTGTGGATCGGGCGTACGGCTTGCTCGCGCGCTCGTTGGTCAGCAGGACATGACTCATGGGACAACGAACGAGAAGCCAAGGGGCGTTTTTGCCCGTGCCGGAGCGACGAGAGCGGTCGTCGCGGCCGGGCTGAGCGCCGTCGTCGGCCTGGCGCCCGTCGCCGTCGCCGGCCCCGCCACCGCGGCGACCACGCACACCGTCAGCTGTACGTCCGCCCGGGCGGGCCTCGCCGCCGAGCTGCAGGAGGACATCACCGCCGCACTCGTGAGCCGCAAGGGCACCATCGCGATCGGCCTCCACGACCGTGTCACCGCCACCACCTGCACGCTCCGGCCCGCCGTCGCCTTCGACTCCGCCAGCGTCGTCAAGGTCACCGTCCTCGCCGCGTTGCTGTGGGACGCGAAGGCGCAGAACCGCTACCTCTCCGCCCGCAACGCCTCCCTCGCCAAAGCCGTGATCACCAAGTCGGACAACGCCGCGACCAGCACCCTGTGGAAGCAGCTCGGCATCAGGAAGATCAAGGCCTTCCTCACCGCCGCCGGCATGACCCGGACCAGGCCCGGCGCGCAGGGCCACTGGGGCCTGACCCGGATCAACGTCACCGACGAGCTGAAGCTGCTCAAGCTCCTCACCGCCAGGAACACGGTGCTCAGCGACAACGCCCGCGCCTACATCCTGAAGCTGATGGGCCAGGTAGTCCCCGCACAGCGCTGGGGAACCACGTACGGAGTGCCGTCCGGGTGCAGCGTGGCGGTCAAGAACGGCTGGCTGCCACGGGCCACGCACGGCTGGCGGGTGCACAGTGTCGGCACCTTCAAAGGCGCCGGCCACGACTATGTGATCACGGTGCTCACCCATGGAAACAGCACCATGAAGGACGGCATCACGACCATTCAGGGCGTCGCCAAGGCCATCCACAAGGCCATCCACAACAATCTGGCCGCGTCCGGCAGTTGACGCCTGCCCGTCTCCCCACCGTCACCGACCCGTCCTACGGTGACCCCCATGCGCCTGAGATCCGTACTCGCGACCGCCACCGCGGCCCTGGCGGCGGCCACCTGCCTCACCGCCGCCGGCCCCGCGAACGCCCACGCCACTTCGCCGGGCCGCCACGCCTGCTCGCCCTCCGTCTCCATCGACCGCTACTCCGACGCGCTCGACAAGACGACGTACGAGGGCACCTTCGTCGGCAACTTCTCCGCGCTCGCCGTGGACCGGGACGGCTCCCTCGCGGCCCTCTCCGACCGCTCCGCCCTCTTCAGCCTGAACGGCAGGACGCTTGCGCCGAAGAAGGTCGTGCCGCTCGCCGACGAGAGCGGCGCCGCCCTCGACTCCGAGGGCCTCGTCATCGACCGGGACGGCACCCGGCTGATCTCCTCCGAGACCGAGCCCGCCATCCGCCGCCACGCCCGCGACGGCCGGATCCTCGACCGCCTCCCCGTGCCGGACGCCCTGAAGGTCGCCCCGGCCGGCCGCGCGGTCTCCAACGGCACCTTCGAGGGCCTGACCCTCCTCCCCGGCGGCCGCACCCTGCTCGCGTCGATGGAGTACGCCCTGACCGGCGACAGCGCGGGCATCGTCCGCTTCCAGACCTGGAACCGGATCAAGGGCGGCCACTTCGAGCCGGGCCGCCAGTACGCCTATCGCACCGACACCGGCCTCGGCGTCCCCGAGGTCCAGGCGACCCCCGACGGCCGCCTCCTCGTCCTGGAGCGCGGCTTCACCGCCGGCGTCGGCAACACGGTCCGCCTCTACCTGGCCGACCCGCGCCGCGCCACGGACACCAGCGGTGTCGAGAAGCTCACCGGCCAGGACGGCGTACGCCTGATCAAGAAGACGCTCCTCGCCGACATCGTGAACTGCCCGTCACTGGGAGCGACCGCCAAGCAGCCCCAGCCGAACCCGCTCCTCGACAACATCGAGGGCATGGCGATCACGGGGTACTCGAAGGGACGCCTGGAGGTGCTGCTGGTCAGCGACGACAACCAGAACGCCGTGCAGACGACCCGCTTCTACCACCTGCGCGTACGTATCTGAGCCACTGCTCCCGGCTTTGTTGCGGCGGGATGAAATCGAGGCTCGTCGGCGTTGGTGCCTTCCGGTAGATCAGGACGAACGGAGGGCACCGGCGTGGCAGTGCAACGGGGATGGGCACGACGGCTGTGGGGCTATGCCTGGCGCTACCGCAAGGACGTGATCCTCGCCCTCGGCTCCTCCCTCGTCGGCATGGCCGTCATGGCGGTCGTCCCGCTGATCACGAAGGTGATCATCGACGACGTCATCGGCGGCCACACCCGCAGCATGGCCGTCTGGGCCGGCCTGCTCATAGCCGCGGCCTTCGTCGTCTACGTCCTCACCTACATCCGCCGCTACTACGGCGGCCGCCTCGCCCTCGACGTCCAGCACGACCTGCGGACGGACATGTTCGGGACGATCACCCGGCTCGACGGACGACGGCAGGACGAGCTGTCCACCGGACAGGTCGTCGGGCGGGCCACCAGCGACCTCCAGCTGATCCAGGGCCTGCTCTTCATGCTCCCGATGACCATCGGGAACTTCGCGCTCTTCCTGATCTCCCTGGTCGTCATGGCGTGGCTGTCGCTGCCGCTCACCCTGGTCGCGCTCGCCGTGGCGCCGGCCCTGTGGTGGATCGCCAGGCGCAGCCGGACCAAGCTGCACCCCTCCACCTGGTACGCCCAGGCCCAGGCCGCCGCCGTCGCCGGCGTGGTCGACGGGGCCGTCAGCGGCGTACGCGTCGTGAAGGGGTTCGGGCAGGAGGAGCAGGAGACCGGGAAGCTCAGGGAGGTCAGCCGGCGGCTCTTCGCGGGGCGGCTGCGCACCATCCGGTTCAACTCCAGGTACACCCCGGCACTGCAGGCCGTCCCCGCTCTCGGGCAGGTCGCCATGCTCGCCGTCGGCGGCTGGCTGGCGGTGCGCGGGCACATCACACTGGGGACGTTCGTGGCGTTCTCCACCTACCTCGCCCAGCTGGTCGGCCCGGTCCGGATGCTCGCCATGGTCCTCACGGTCGGGCAGCAGGCCCGCGCCGGCAGCGAGCGCGTGCTGGAACTGATCGACACCGAGCCGTCGATCAAGGACGGCACCAAGACACTGCCCGCCGACGCCCCGGCGACCGTCGAGTTCGACGACGTGTCCTTCGGCTACGACGACGGGCGGCCGGTGCTGGACGGGCTCTCCTTCGAGATCCGGCCCGGCGAGACCCTCGCCGTCGTCGGCTCCTCCGGCTCCGGCAAGTCCACCGTCTCGCTCCTCCTCCCGCGCTTCTACGACGTCACACGCGGCGCCGTCCTCGTCGGCGGCCACGACGTGCGCGAGCTGACCTCCGACTCGCTGCGGGCCGCTATCGGGCTGGTCCCCGAGGACTCCTTCCTCTTCTCGGACACCGTCCGCAACAACATCGCCTACGGCCGTCCCGACGCGACCGACGAGCAGATCGAGGCCGCCGCACGCGCCGCCCAGGCGGACCGCTTCATCGCCGAGCTGCCCGACGGCTACGAGACCACGGTCGGCGAGCACGGCCTCACCCTCTCCGGCGGCCAGCGCCAGCGCGTCGCGCTCGCCCGCGCGATCCTCACCGACCCCCGGCTCCTCGTCCTCGACGACGCGACCTCTGCGGTGGACGCCCGCGTCGAGCACGAGATCCACGAGGCGCTGGGGCACGTCATGGAGGGCCGCACCACCCTCCTCATCGCGCACCGCCGCTCCACCCTCGGCCTCGCCGACCGCATCGCCGTCCTCGACGCCGGCCGCCTCGCCGACATCGGCACCCACGAGGAACTCCAGCAGCGCTCCGCCCTGTACCGCCGCCTCCTCACCGACCCCGACGAACTCGGCGGCGTCTCACCCGGCCACGCCCAGCCCGTCTGCCCGCAGGAAGACACCTCCGTACGCGACGAGCTGGACGCCGAATTCGACGCCGAGCGCGGGGTGACCCCGAGGCTGTGGACCGGCGACCGCGAGCGGCGGGACCAGGCGCTCACGGAATCCCCGGCCACACCCGAACTCCTCGCCCAGGTGGAGGCACTGCCCCCGGCCGTCGACCGACCCGGCATCGACGAGGCCGACGCGGTCCGGCCGGAGGAGTCGTACGGCCTGAAACGGCTGCTGCGCGGCTTCGCCCCGCCCCTGCTGATCAGCCTCGGCCTCGTCGCCATGGACGCCGGCATGGGGCTGCTGCTCCCCGTCCTGATCCGGCACGGCATCGACTCGGGTGTCACTCAGGTCGCCCTCGGCGCGGTCTGGGCGGCATCCCTGCTCGCCCTGCTCGCCGTGACCGTCCAGTGGGTGGCGCAGATCGGCGAGACGCGGATGACCGGACGCACCGGCGAGCGCGTCCTGTACTCGCTGCGCCTGAAGATCTTCGCCCAGCTCCAGCGGCTCGGTCTCGACTACTACGAGCGCGAGCTGACCGGCCGGATCATGACCCGGATGACGACGGACGTCGACGCGCTGTCGACCTTCCTCCAGACGGGCCTGGTCACCGCCTTCGTCTCCGTGGTCACCTTCTTCGGCATCATGGTCGCCCTGCTGGTGATCGACATCGAGCTCGCCCTCGTCGTCTTCGCGACACTGCCGCCGCTGATCGTCGCGACGTACTACTTCCGCCGCGCGAGCGTGAAGGCGTACGAACTCGCCCGTGAGCGGGTGTCGGTGGTGAACGCCGACCTGCAGGAGTCGGTGTCCGGGCTGCGGATCGTGCAGGCCTTCCGGCGCGAGCGGGACGGCGGCGCACGGTTCGCCGAGCGCAGCGACAGCTACCGCCAGGCCCGGATCCGGGGCCAGTTCCTGATCTCGATCTACTTCCCCTTCGTGCAGTTCCTGTCGTCGGGGGCCGTGGCGGCGGTGCTGATCGTGGGCGGCGGCCGGATCGACGACGCGACGCTGACGACCGGCGCGCTGGTGGCGTATCTGCTCTACATCGACCTGTTCTTCGCGCCCGTCCAGCAGCTCTCCCAGGTCTTCGACGGCTACCAGCAGGCCACGGTCTCGCTCGGCCGCATCCAGGAACTGCTGCGGGAGCCGACCTCCACGAAGGCGGCCGCGGAGCCGCTGGAGGTGCTGTCGCTGCGGGGCGAGGTCCGCTTCGAGGACGTGCACTTCAAGTACGGCGACGACGAGGCGGCGCTCAGCGACGTCGACCTGCGGATTCCGGCCGGGCAGACGGTCGCGTTCGTCGGCGAGACCGGCGCGGGCAAGTCGACGCTCGTGAAGCTGGTGGCCCGCTTCTACGACCCGACCGGCGGCCGGGTCACGGTCGACGGCACGGACCTCCGCTCCCTGGACATCACGTCGTACCGCCACCGGCTCGGCGTCGTCCCGCAGGAGGCGTACCTGTTCCAGGGCACCGTCCGCGATGCCATCGCCTACGGCCGCCCCGACGCGACGGACGCCGAGGTCGAGGCCGCGGCCCGCGCGGTCGGCGCCCACGAGATGATCGCCACCCTCGACGGCGGCTACCTCCACGAGGTCGCCGAACGCGGCCGCAACCTCTCCGCGGGGCAGCGCCAGCTGATCGCACTCGCCCGCGCCGAGCTGGTCGACCCCGACATCCTGCTCCTCGACGAGGCGACGGCGGCGCTGGACCTGGCCACGGAGGCCCAGGTCAACCACGCCACGGACCGCCTCGCGGGCCGCCGTACGACCCTTGTGGTGGCCCACCGCCTGACGACCGCCGCCCGCGCGGACCGGGTCGTGGTGATGGACCACGGGCGCGTCGCCGAGGACGGAACGCACGAGGAGCTGCTGGCGCGCGGCGGGCAGTATGCCGAGCTGTGGCGCACCTTCCTCGGCCAGGCGGAGCCGGAGGAGCCGGTCGGGGCGGCGCGGTAGGCGCCGCGGGGCGTGTGGCCCTGACGGCCGTGCAACCATCCGGCATACGACGTGCGTCCGTACACCAGTACGCTCATTGCCGGTGTACGGGGAGGACAACCAAGTGGACAGAGGTGCGATACGCCGACGACTGGCCGTCGGCCTGGCGTTGCTGACCGCGTCCGGACTGCTCGCGGTCGCGATGCCGGCCGAGGCGCAGGCTGCCGCCTCGCGCTGCGAGGGGCGCAAGGTCAGGACGTACCCGTTCGCCACCGGCACCCTGTACGTCTACAAGCGCGGCGGCCACATCTGCGCGATCACCGTGCCCAAGGACCCCGGGCGCCGGCAGAAGATGATGGTCAGTGTGCAGGCCTACCGGGCCAGGCCGGTCGTCGACGAGGGCCAGTACAGCCGCCGGGCCGGCCCGGTCACCGTCCACGCCGGGCACCGCTGCGTGTGGGTGAAGGGGAAGGTGGGACGGGGGTCTGTGAGCAAGGGCTGGATTCTGTGCTGACCGGTCGGGCCGCAACCGCCCTCCGCGGCCACGCCGGGCGCTCCTCCCTGTCCGAACGCCTCCTTCTGCCCTGCCTCCCCTGATGTCTCCATCTCCCCTGTTGTCCCGCTGAGTTGACCGATAGCTTGCGCCGGACATCTGTTTCTCAGGGGAGGGTGCATGGCCCGCAAGACCCTCAGATGGCTGCTGACGCTCGCGCTGTTCATAGGCACGCTCGGCACGGCTTCGACAGGGGCGGCCACCGCCGCCGAGCCGGACATCAAGCAACGTCTGCTGTCCATACCGGGCATGAGCTTCGTCGACGAGAAGCCGTACCCCGGCTACCGCTTCCTCGTCCTCGCGTACACGCAGCCCGTCGACCACCGCAACCCGTCCGCGGGCACCTTCCAGCAGCGCCTCACCGTGCTGCACCGGGACGTCTCCCGCCCGACCGTGTTCTACACCAGCGGCTACGAGGTCTCCACGACACCGAGCCGCCGCGAGCCGACGCGGATCGTCGACGGCAACCAGGTCTCCATGGAGTACCGCTTCTTCACACCGTCCCGGCCCGAACCGGCCGACTGGACCAAGCTGGACATCCGGCAGGCCGCGGCCGACCAGCACCGCATCTTCACGGCGCTGAAGCCGGTCTACGACAAGAAGTGGCTCTCCACCGGCGTTTCGAAGGGCGGCATGACCGCCACGTACTACGAGCGCTTCCACCCCCGCGACATGGACGGCGTCGTCGCCTACGTCGCCCCCAACGACGTCGTGGACAACGAGGACTCGGCGTACGACCGCCACTTCGCCCACGTCGGCACCAAGGCATGCCGGGACCGGCTGAACGCCGTGCAGCGGGAGGCGCTGGTGCGCCGGGAGCCGCTGAAACAGCGGTACGCGGCGTACGCGGCCGAGAACGGCTACAGCTTCGACACGCTCGGTGGCCTGGACAAGGCGTACGAGGCGGTCGTCCTGGACTACGTCTGGGGCTTCTGGCAGTACAGCCGGCTCTCCGACTGCGACACGATCCCGGCGAACGCGGCAAGCGCCACCGACGAGGCGATCTGGAACTCCATCGACAAGGTCGGGGGTTTCTCCTTCTACACGGACCAGGGCCTGGAACCGTACACGCCGTACTACTACCAGGCGGCCACGCAGCTGGGCGCACCGGCGATCGGGTTCCCGCACATAGAGCGCAAGCTGATCCGCTACGGCTACCTCCCGCCACGCGAATTCGTCCCACGTGAGATCCCGACGCGATTCCAGCCAAAGGCCATGCGTGACGTGGACACCTGGGTCCGCCACAACGCCCGGCACATGCTCTTCGTCTACGGCGAGAACGACCCCTGGAGCGCGGAACGCTTCCGCGTCGGCAAGGGCGCCCGTGACGCATACGTCTTCACGGCACCGGGAGCCAACCACGGGGCCCTCGTGGCAGGCCTCCTGCCCACCGAGCGCGAGCTGGCCACGGCCCGCATCCTGAAGTGGGCGGGCGTCGCGTCACCCACGGCCGAGCCGAGGCCGCTGGCGGCGTACGACGCGAAGCTCGACGCGCGGGGCGTGGAAGGGGAGTCCGTGCTGCGTCCGTGATGTGCCTCGGCCGGTGACCGACGGCGGGTGCGGGGTGCCCGCCGTCGGGGCTGTCCTCAGTTCGTCGGGCACACGGGGGCTGCGTCATCGTCGGGGAGGTAGACGGCGCGTTCCTCGGAGGTGAGATCGCGGTTGACGGTCCGGCAGATCTGTTTGATGGCGTCGGCCGGTTCTAGAGAAGTGATGACGTCCCACAACTGAGCTGTCCCGGCGTCGCCTGCGGTGGCAAGGCTGCGGCTGTCAGGACTGAATGCCAGCGAGTTCGCGCCGTAGAAGGTGCCGGTGAGTGTCGTGCGGGTCTTGCTGGTTGCCGGGTCCCAAAGTCGCACGGTTCCCTCAGCACCGGCGGTGGCGAGGGTGCGGCCGTCGGGGCTGAACGCCACCGCTCGGACAGACGCGGTGTGCTTTGTCAATGCAGTGCGCATTTTGCCGGTGGCCGCATCCCACAGGCGCGCTGTTCCATCGTGGCCGGCGGTGGCGAGCGTGCGCCCATCAGGACTGAAGGCCAGCGCCAGCACGGCGTCGTCGTGTTCCTTGAGCGTGCGGCTTCTGCCGGTGGTCATGTCCCAGAGCCGTGCCGTGGAGTCCGCGCTGCCTGTGGCGAGGACGCGGCCATTGGGACTGAAAGCCACCGCGTACACCGCATCGCTGTGCCCGACGAGCGGGGGGAGAGCCTCACCGGTGTCCGCGTCCCACAGCCGGACGGTTCCGTCGTTCTCGCCGGTCGCCAGCGTGTGGCTCTTGGGGCCGAAGGCCACTGACCACACCGAACTGTGGAGTTCGGCGAGAGTGGCGCGGTACGTGCCCGTAGCCGGATCCCAAAGTCGCACGGTTCCGTCATCGCTGCCGGTGGCGAGGGTGCGGCCGTCGGGGCTGAAGCCCACCGCATTCACCTCGTTGTCGTGGCCCTTGAGCGTGTTGCGCGTCTTGCCGGTGGTCGCGTCCCACAGCCGTACCGACTTGTCTGCGCTGCCGGTGGCGAGGGTGCGGCCGTCGGGGCTGAAGGCCACCGACCAGATGAGGTCGGTGTGCCCCGTGAATGTGTTCCGGTCCTTGCCGGCGGACGAGTCCCAAAGCCGTACTGTCTTGTCACGGCCGGCGGTGGCGAGCGTCCGGCTGTCTGGGCTGAAGGCCAGCCCGAGAACCGTGTTGGCATGGCCGGTGACGAGGGCTCGAGGCGAACCAGTGGCTGCGTCCCACAGCCGTACGAAGCGGTCGGTGCTGGTGGCGAAGGTCTTGCTGTCCGGGCTGAAAGCGATCAGAAGAGCGGCTTCGAACAGGGTGGTGCGCACCTTGCCGGTGGCCGCGTCCCTCAGGTGAACGTCGTAGTTGTCGGCGGTCGCGAGGGTGTTGCCGTTAGGGCTGAAGGCCACCGAGGCCACCGGTTCCGTGTGTTCCTTGAGCGTGGTGCGGGTTTTGCCGGTGTGTGGGTTCCACAGCCGTACTGTCTTGTCGTCGCTGCCGGTGGCGAGGGTGTCGCCGTTGGGGCTGAAGGCCAGGGTCCGCACCTGTTTGGTGTGTCCTTTGAGGGTGGTGCGGGTTTTGCCGGTGTGTGGGTTCCACAGCCGTACTGTCTTGTCGTCGCTGCCGGTGGCGAGGGTGTCGCCGTCGGGGCTGAAGGCCAGGGTCCGCACCTGGTCGGTGTGTCCTTTGAGGGTGGCGTGGGTCTTGCCGGTGCGTGGGTCCCACAGCCGCACTGTCCTGTCGTCGCTGGCGGTGGCGACGGTGTCGCCCTCGCGGTTGAACGCCACCGCATTCACCTCGTTGTCGTGGCCTTTCAGCGTGGCGCGGGTTTTGCCGGTCGCCGGATCCCACAGCCGTGCCGTTCCGTCGGCGCCCGCGCTGGCGAGTATCCGGTCGCGAGGGCCGAACGCCACTGCCCGCACTTCGTCCGTGTGTCCGGACAGGCGGCGATGCTTCGGCAGGCCCGCTGCGCTGCGCAGGCTCTCGATCGCCTCGGAGGTATGGCTGGTGCGGTACGCCTGGACAGCCAACAGCGACGCAAGTTCGGGGTTCGTGACGATGAGTTCGTCCGACTGGTCGGCGAGCTGTCGAGACACTGTGGCTTGCCGCGCGGCCACTACCGTCCGCCACTGCCAGATGGCACCCCCGCCAGCAATGAGCGCAAGCACCAGCAGCCCCCCAAGCACCGCGTTGAGCCGCCTGCTGCGCCGAATCGCAGCCCTCTGCCGCTGCTTGCTCGCCGTCAGGAACTCCGCGATGTCGGCGGGCAGCCGGCGTTGCCCCGACCACTCCAGGCCCTCCGCCAGCGCCGTCCCGCCCAGCAGGTCTCCCGGATCCCTGTCCGCGGACCAGTGGGACTGGCGTTCACGCGTGAGGTCGAGCCATTCCTGGAAGCGGTGGTCCTGATCGACCCAGTTGCGCAGTGCGCCCCAGTTGCGGATGAGTGCCTCGTGGATCAGCTCGGCGACCGGCTCCCCGGGAGGAGCACCGGGGCGCTGCTGTCGGGTCTGCAGCGTCTGGGTGGTGATGATGCGACGGCGCGTGAGCGTGGCGATGACGGCGTCCACGGCCGCCTGCTCGTCGGTGGGGACGCGACTCGGGTCGGCCGCCAGGTCGCGCAATTCGTCGAGAGGCACCTGCGTCCGCACCGCTGTGACGTTGCGGCTTGGATCGGCGGGGTGCACCAGTGACGTCAACGTCCGCCGGGCGATGATCTGTTGCTCGGCGGTCAGCTCCTCCAGGGCGCTGTCGCACCAGGTGGTGAGACTGCCGCTGACCGCGCCGATCCGCCGGTACGCCTCATGCGTGAGGTAACCGTCCTTTCGGCGGAGCCACAGCTGGCTGAGCGTCATCTCCAGCAGGGGAAGCACGGTGACCGGGGCCTGGCGGGTGACGGCCGCCTCATGGGTGATGTCCAGGACGTCACTGATGATCTGCTCGGGCAGTCCCGGCTGGAAGCGGAGTCCCACGTCCAATGCGGGAAGGACGATGATGTCGTGAAGGTCTTGCTGGCTCAGCTTGCCCGGCACATTCAGGAGTCCCGGCATCGCCGCTTCCAGCAGCCTGGGTGCTAGGGATGCCAGTTGGGGATAGAAGTCGTCGCGCATGATCAGAATCACGGTGATCTTCGTGTACGCGTCGGCAGCCGTCGTCACCTCGTCGACAACGCCGAGCAGCTCGCGCAGCCGGCCGTTGGACTGCTGGATCAGTAGCTCCTCGAACTGGTCGATGACCAGCAGGATCCGCTGATAGGAGGGCTCGGCGCCCAGCCGGTGGTTGACCGCGGCCGTGAGGCCGTCCGTGCTCGCCCCTGGCAACCCGGCCCGTTCGATCTCCGCCGGCATGTCCCGTCGGGGCCGCGCGAGGATGGGCAGCCACCGGTCGCTGCCGGGCAACTCCCCGTCCGCGAGTGCCCGCAGCACCCCCGCTTGGATCAGCGACGACTTGCCCGACCCCGACGGCCCGAGCAGCAGTGTCAGCCGCCGTTGCTGGGCCAGGTTCATCAGGACCTGGCGCACCGCGTCCGACCGGCCCTGGAACCACCGCGCCTGCTCCGCGGTGAACGGCTCCAGCCCTCGGTAGGGACACACGTCCCGCTCGGCCAGCTCCGGCAGGATCTCCCGCAGCACCTGTGACGGAGTGACGTACGCGATGCCCTGCCCGCGCTCGAACTTGTCAGGGGCGGTGATCTCGGTGAGCATGCCGATGACCAGACCGGTCACGTCGTCAAGCACGGGACCACCGCTGAAGCCGGTGGTGAGATCGTTGGCGTCAGTCAGCTGTAGGTGCGCGCCCCTGCCGTCCGAGCCCGGCAACAGGTCGCCGGCCACGCCGTAGCCGAAGTGTCCTTCGGGCGGGGCCTGGGCGGGGAATCCGAACGAGCGGACCTGGTGGCCCCGGCATCCCTCCGCCGAGCCCAACGGCAGCGCCGGTATGCCGGCCGACGCGCCGCTCAGCCGGATGAAGGACACGTCCTCGTCCTCTGCGGCACGCCACAGCCCGCCCGGGACGTGCCCCTGCACCCGGTCCGCACCCTTGCCATGGGGGAAGGCCAGCGTGACCTCGCTCCCGGGGCCGCCTCCGGCCGCTGCGACGACGTGGGCACAAGTGACCACGACACCCTCGGCGACCAGAAAGCCTGCCCCCGCCACGCTTCCGTCAGGTCCCAGGACCTGTGCCACGGCAGCGGGCAGATGCGAGGCTGTGCCGTCGTCGGACCACTTGTCGGAGTCGTCCACCGGATCAGCCCGGGCTCTTCCACGACACGGTCACCCTCAGATGACAGGCTGCCTGACTCTTGGTGATCACGGCCCCTGCCTCGAACGCGAGGTCGACCCCGAACTCGACCGTGATTTCGTCGGGCCGAGCCTTGCGCAGCTGATCGAGTGCCGCGCGAGCTGCCTCCGTCACCGGCTCCAGGGCCTCTTGCAGAGTTCGGGGCACATCTTGAATGGCATCACCGATGCGGCCGGCCTTCACCGGCCCTTCCAACGAGGCCGGTGCCTCGATCAGAATGCGGCCCCCACCCTCCAGCGGAATCCGAGTCAGAGCTGCCAATACGCCTCCTCCGGCGGTAGTCCCGGCCAGGATCACCACATCCGGCAGGGGACCGCACCACGGAGTAGGCCGTATGCCTCACACCGGCCGCGCGCAGCCCACCGGTTTCTCGCCGCCCAGCTGGACGTACAGGGCCGTGGACAGGGGGCACTTCGCCCGCTTGTCCACGGCCTTGGTCACCTCGTACTGCGGCTTCTGCCGACCCTTGCCGTCGCATGCCGTCTCGCGTACCTGTCCGTCGCCGGAGCTGTAGACGCAGTCGCCGACGATCGTGCGGGGGCCGCCTCCGCTGCCCGGGTCGCCGGGGTGGGGCGGGGCCAGGTTGCGCATGCAGGCGTAGCCCTGCGGGATCGCGCCGTCGCCGTCCTCGTCGGACGTCCGGCTCTGCTCGCTGATGTGCAGGACGAAGTCCGTGGTCCCCGGGCACAGCGGCCCGTCGCCGACCTTGCCGTCGTGCCGCGCCACGACCCGCGCCGCCGCCCGCTCGCCCGTGCAGGACACCTCGGTGAAGCTCGTCGTCCCGAAGGAACTGCACTCGTCGACGCCGAGGAACACCGCGCCGTAGCCGGCGGGCCGCGTCGGTGGTGTCACCAACTGCTCGCCGGCTCCGGCCCCGGAGCCCTCGCTCCGGCTCCTGCTCGCGCTCTCGCCCTCGCCGAGCCGCCCGTTCTGCTCCGTCGCCCCCGACGGACTCTGGCACCCCGTCAACAACGCGCCGAGCAGCGCAAGCAACGCACAGGCCACCCCTGCAGCACTTCTCCCACGCATCGCACTCCCCCCGGTACCCCCGACCAGCGTGACCCGCGGGAGCAGGCGCACGCCAGACGTGTGGGGTCCTTTGCGTCGGTTGGGGGTGAGTGCGCCCGTTGTGTGGCGTACGGGCGCTACGTCCAAAGTGCTACACGGCGCTAACCGCGCCCGTACGACAGCCCGTGGCCGATCGGATACAGCACCCGCGTCGGATCGTCCGCCCGCTGCACCGGCACCGGCAGCTTCCCGCGCGGTGCCACTCGCCCGGCGATCACCCGCGCGGCGGCCCGCAGCTCGACGTCGGTCCAGGAGTAGGACGCCAAGCAGGCCTGCACGGCGGGCAGATGGGCCACGTCGTACGGGTTGCGGACCGCGACCGCCACCACCGGCCTCCCCGTCGCGAGAAGCTGCTCGACCAGCGCCTTCTGCGTACTGCTCGCCGTGACGTTGTACGTCCCGACCACCACCGCGTCCGCCGTCCGAGCCGCCTCGACGGCCTTGGCGATGGCGGCGGAGGAGGGCGCCGTACCCGTCGACAGGGCGGTGGCCGTGAAGCCCAGCTCGGTGAACGCGGCGGCGAGCACGCCGGTCGGCGGTCCCGTCGTGCCGGACGGGGAGGCCGGGTCGGCGCCGACGACGAGGACCTTGGGGTGCCTGCGCCGGGACAGCGGAAGGAGCGAGCCCTCGTTGACGAGCAGGGTCGTCGTCCGCTCGGCGATCCGGTCGGCCGTCCTGAGGTGGGACGCGGTGCCGACGTTCCGCTCGACCCCGCTCCGGCTGACGTACGGTGCGTCGAACAGCCGCAGCTTCGCCTTCAGCCGCAGGATCCGCAGGATCGATTCGTCGAGCCGCGCCTCGGTCAGCTCGCCGTCCTGGACGGCCTTCAGCACCGCGTTCCACGCGATGTCGAGGGAGGGCGGGTTGAGCAGCTGGTCCACGCCTGCCTTGAGCGCGAGGACGGGCACGCGGTCGTCGCCGTACTTCGTCCGTACGCCCTCCATGCCGAGCGAGTCGGTCACCACGAGCCCGTCGTAGCCGAGCTCCTCGCGCAGGATGCCGGTGAGGATGGGGTGGGAGAGGGTGGCCGGGTCGCCGGAGTCGTCGAGGGCCGGGACCATGATGTGGGCGGTCATGATCGAGTCGATGCCGGCCCGGACGGCGGCCCGGAAGGGCGGCGCGTCGAGCTGGTTCCACTGCTCGCGGGTGTGGGTGATGACCGGGAAGCCGTAGTGGCTGTCGACGGCGGTGTCGCCGTGGCCGGGGAAGTGCTTGGCGGTGGCCGCGAGTTGCCGGGAGTGCTGGTATCCGGCCACCTCGGCGGCGACCATGCCGGCCACCGCGGCCGGTTCGGCGCCGAAGGAGCGGACGCCGATGACGGGGTTGGCCGGGTTGACGTTCACGTCGGCGACGGGGGAGTAGTTCTGCCGGATGCCGAGCGCCCGCAGTTCCTGTCCGGCGATACGACCGAGGGTGCGGGCGTCGGAGCGGGAGCCGCCGGCTCCGACGGCCATGGCGCCCGGGAAGAGGGTGGCGGGCTCGCCGACGCGGCAGACGATGCCGTGCTCCTGGTCGGTGGAGACGAGGACCGGTAGGCCGCGGGGCTGGGTGAGGGACGCCCGCTGGATGCCGTTGGACAGGTCGGCGATCTGGTGCGGGTCGCGGGTGTTGTGCGCCCAGGTGAAGTAGATGATGCCGCCCACCCGGTACCTGGCGATCAGCTCGGCCGCCGTGCGGACGCCGATCTCCTTGAGGTTGGCGTCGATGTCGGCCTGGTCGGGGGTGGTGGCGGAGTGGCCGTAGACCCGCATGACGAAGAGCTGGCCGACCTTCTCCGGCAGGGTCATCCGGGCGATGAGGGCCCGCAGTTTCCTGTCGTCGTGCTTGCCGTCGGGGCCGGCGTGGGCGGTGCCGCCGAGGGCGAGGGCGGAGGTCATGCCGGCGGTGGCGGCGAGGACGGTACGTCTGGAGGGGACCGACGTGTTTCCCATGCTTCCCGTGCTGGTGTCGGGCACGTGCGCTCCTTCCGGAGGTGGTGCGCTGAAGGAAACTTCCGAGAAGTCACCAATAACCGGGAAGTTTCTGCCAGTCAAGGGAATGCACGGCAACCGGTCGCCAAGGAGGGGCCGCCATCGGCGCAGTTGGAGGGGGGCGCGCCGATGACGGCGTGCTGCCGGCCGCGGCACGGCGGAGAGGGTTGGTCAGCGATCGCAGCCAGCAGCGAGGGCCGACACCGCACCACGGTGACTCTCCGGCAGCTTGCGGGTTGGACGAGCGGGGGTGGGGCTGGGTTCCCGGGATGGCCGGAAATCGGGAAGTTGGTGAGGTGGGGGGTGGTGGGGCGGGTGGGAGGGACCGTGGCTGCTGCGGGCCACGGGCCACAGGCGAGCCCCGTAGGCAGGTCCAGGCAGGTCCACGCAGGTCCACCCCATGGACGCCCCCGCGTCGAAGCCGCCGGGCAGGCGATCATGTGGGGATGCCCGTAGTCGACATCCCCGGTTCCAAGTCCGTCACCGCCCGCGCCCTGTTCCTCGCGGCCGCCGCCGACGGTGTCACCACCCTCGTACGCCCGCTCCGTTCGGACGACACGGAGGGCTTCGCCGAGGGGTTGGGGCGGCTGGGCTATCGGGTCGGGCGGACTCCGGACACCTGGCAGGTCGACGGCCGGCCGCAGGGCCCCGGGGTCGCCGAGGCCGACGTCCAGTGCCGGGACGGCGCGACGACGGCCCGCTTCCTGCCGACGCTGGCCGCCACCGGCACCGGCACGTACCGCTTCGACGCCTCGCCCCAGATGCGCCGCCGGCCCCTGCTGCCGTTGACCCGCGCACTGCGTGACCTGGGCGTGGACCTGCGGCACGAGGACAGGGAGGGCCACCACCCGCTGACCGTGACGGCGGCCGGCGTCGAGGGCGGGGAGGTGACGCTGGACGCGGGTCAGTCCTCGCAGTACCTGACGGCGCTGCTGCTGCTCGGGCCGCTGACCCGCAAGGGCCTGCGCATCACGGTCACCGACCTGGTCTCGGTGCCGTACGTCGAGATCACGATCGCGATGATGCGGGCCTTCGGGGTGGAGGTGGGCCGGGAGGGCAACGCCTTCCTGGTCCCGCCCGGCGGCTACCGCGCCACGACGTACGCGGTGGAGCCGGACGCCTCGACCGCGAGCTACTTCTTCGCGGCGGCGGCCGTCACGGGCGGCGAGGTCACGGTTCCGGGCCTGGGCGAGGGGGCGCTCCAGGGCGACCTCGGCTTCGTCGACGTACTGCGGCGCATGGGCGCGCAGGTGGACGTGGGCGCGCGGTCGACGACGGTCCGGGGGACCGGCGAACTGCGGGGTGTCACCGTCAACATGCGGGACATCTCCGACACCATGCCCACCCTCGCGGCCATCGCCCCGTTCGCCTCCGGCCCGGTGCGGATCGAGGACGTGGCGAACACCCGGGTGAAGGAGTGCGACCGGCTGGAGGCCTGCGCGGAGAACCTGCGGAGGCTGGGGGCGGAGGTGACGACGGGCCCGGACTGGATCGAGATCCTGCCCGGCGCCGGCGCCTCGGATCTCGCGGGGACGGAGATCAAGTCCTACGGCGACCACCGCATCGTCATGTCCTTCGCGGTGACCGGGCTTCGGGTACCGGGTATTTCGTTCGACGACCCCGGGTGCGTACGGAAGACTTTCCCGGGATTCCATGAGGAGTTCGGTGCGTTGAGCGCGAGGTTGTGACGGGGGTCGCCGGGTGAGTTTCCAGTTGGAGGGGCCGGTCCTCGAGGGCGCTCTGGTGCGGCTGGAGCCGCTGGAGCACCGGCACGCGGCCGATCTGGCGGTCGCGGTCGAGGAGGGCCGCGGAAGCTACTCGTTCACATGGGTGCCGAGGGCCCATGAGGTCGGGGACTACATCGACGCGCAGCTCGCCCGTGCCGCGGCGGGGCGGCTGGCGCCTTACGCGCAGGTGTCCGTCGCCACGGGGCGGGCCGTCGGCGCCACCTCGTACTGGGAGCCGCGCTGTTGGCGCTCCGACGATCGTCTCGACGCCGTCGAGGTCGGGTTCACCTGGCTCGCCCGCTCGGCCCAGGGCACCGGCATCAACGCCGAGGCAAAGCTGCTGCTCTTCCGGCATGCCTTCGAGGGGTGGGGCGTGTCCCGCGTGGACCTGAAGACGGACGCCCGCAACGAGCGCTCGCGTGCGGCGATCGTGAGCGTGGGCGCCCGCTTCGAGGGCGTGCTGCGGAACTGGTCGCGCTCCTGGGCGCCGGGGGAGGAGGGGCGGTTGCGGGACTCCGCGATCTTCTCCATCACGGCGGGGGAGTGGCCGGAGTGCCGGGGGCGGTTGGAGGAGAGAGTCGCCGGGTTCTTGCCGTAGGGCCGGTGTTCTTCTGTCGGAGAGCTGGGCGTCGCCGTCTCCCCGGCAGACGCCGGTACTGGACCGTCACGGCAGTGGTCGGAAACCATCGGCGTCATGACCGCCTACCTCATCCTCCACGGCTGGCAGAACCACCGCCCCAAGGACCACTGGCAGCACTGGCTCGCCGACCGGCTCGGTGAGTTCGGGCACCGGGTCGGCTATCCGCAGCTTCCCGAGCCGGACGACCCCGACTTGGAGGTCTGGTTGGGGGAGCTGGGGCGGCATCTCGGTGGGCTCGACGGCGGGGCGGAGAGGGTGGTGGTCGCGCACAGTCTGTCCGCGGTGCTGTGGCTGCACGCTGCCGCGCGCGGGATGCCGGGGCTCGACGTGGACCGGGTGCTGCTCGTCGCCCCGCCCTCCGGCGCGGCGCTCGCCCGGCACCCGGAGGTCGCCCGATTCGCCCTGCCGTCCCTGGAGTTCACCCTCCCCGGCCCGACCCGGCTGGTCGCCGGCGACGACGACCCGTACTGCGAGGAAGGCGCCGACACCGTCTACGGCACCCCTCTCGGCCTCCCGACCGACATCCTCCCGGGGGCGGCCCACCTCGACCTGGACGCCGGGTACGGGCCGTGGCCCGCCGTGCTGGGCTGGTGCCTCGACCCCACGGCGCCGATCATGGCCCGTCCGGAGTAGCGCGGGCGCCGGCCGCTACGCCGACTCGTTGAGCAGCCGCGCCAGATGGTCCCGTCCCGCGCCGAGCAGTTCGGGAAGCGGCGCGGCCTCCTCGTACCACCGCTTCTCGTACTCCCAGCACAGCCAGCCGTCCCAGCCGTGCCGGGAGAGGACCTCCACGCACTCGGCGAGCGGCAGCACCCCGGTGCCCAGCGGCAGCGGGGTGGTGTCCTCGGCGGAGGCGATGTCCTTGACCTGGACGTAGCCGAGGTACGGGGAGAGGGCCGCGTAGCTCTCCGAGGGCTGCTCGCCGCCCAGCCAGGTGTGCATGACGTCCCACAGCGAGCCGACGTGGCGGTGGCCGACCAGGCCGAGGACGCGGATCGAGTCGGCGGCGGTGCGGTGCGAGTCGTGGGTCTCCAGCAGGATCCGTACGCCCATGTCGGCGGCGTACTGCGCGGCCGTACCCAGCCGGCGCGCGGCGATCGCGTCCGCCGACTGGGGGCTCTGCTCGGGGTCGGCGCCGGGGAAGACGCGGACGTAGGGAGCGCCGAGGTCGTGGGCGAGATCGACGAGGGTGCGGATCTCCTCGATCACGGGCCCGTCGTCACCGGGCGCGGCGACCCGGACGTACCCGGCCAGGCCCAGGAGCTCGACGCCGGCGGCCTTGAACTCGGCCGCCACGTCGGCCCGTTCGGCGGGGCCGAGCCCCGTGTGCACCGGCTCCTCGGCGTGCGTACGCAACTCGACGCCGTGATAACCGTGCGCGGCCGCGAGCCGCAGCACGTCGGGGACGGGGAGACCGGGGACGCCGAGGGTGGAGAACGCCAGTTTCATGCATCCCACCTTGCCAGGGAAAAGAGGGTGCGCCCATCCGGCAGGCGGGCCGGGGAACGCTCCGGATCTGTCACCTCCTGCCCGCCGTACGTGAGCTCACTCCTGCGTGCCGTGGAGATCCAGTCGCCAGTCCTGCCCGGTCAGGTCCTTGCCGAAGGAGCGGTGGGGTTTCTCGGCGGACAGGACGAAGCCGTGGCGCTGGTAGAGGCGGCGCGCGGCGGCCAGGACGTCGTTGGTCCACAGGACGAGGTCGCGATAGCCGAGGCCGCGCGCGAAGTCGACGACGGCCGAGATGAGCCGGTCGCCGATGCCGAGGCCGCGCGCGGCGGGCTCGACGAGCAGCAGCCGCAGCCGGGCCGTGGCGGGCGCCTCGTCGCGTACGCACATCACGCAGCCGACCGGCCGGCCGTCCAGCTCGGCGATCCACACCCGCTCCAGATGCGGATCGTGATCTTCCGCGAAGTCCGCGACGATCCTCGCGGCCAGCCCCTCGTAGTCGGCGTTCCAGCCGTACTCGGCGGCGTACAGCGCGGCGTTGCGCTGCACGATCCAGCCGAGGTCGCCGGGGCCGGGCTCGCGCAGCAGGACGTCCTCGCGGCGGGGAGGGCGGCCGTCGGACAGAATCGTACGGACCGTTGTCATCGCCTCGGCGAGGCGCGGCCGTTCGGCGGCCGGCACGGTCGCCAGCAGCGAGCCGACCGATTCGGTGGCCCGTTCCTCCAGCAGCTTGCCGGTCTCCCGGCCGCGCGCGGTGAGTGTGACGCGCCGACGCCGCGGATCCTCCCGGGAGGGGGTGCGCTCGATGAGCCCGTCCTGCTCGAACTTGTTCAGGATCCGGCTCAGATACCCCGCGTCCAGGGAGAGTTCGGCCCGCAGGTCGGCCGCGTCCGTACGCGGGGAGTGCGCGAGCTCGTACAGGACGCGGGACTCGGTGAGGGTGTACGGGGCGTACAGGTGCCGGCTGTAGTCGAGGGCACCGATGACATTGGTGTAGAAGCGGTTGAAGGCGCGGATGTCATGCACGGTCATGGTCGATCCCGAAGGCTCCCCGCGGGGCCGCCGGGCCCCTGGTTCCGGATGTTTGACTCAGTCAGAGGTTCTCGCTGAGTCGAGCCTAGGACGTCAGCGCCCTCGTCGCCAGGGCCTGTCCGGCGGATCATGCCGGCGTCGCGGGCCCGGCACGCCCATCTGCCGCGTCGCCGTCGGGCGCCGCGCCTTGCAGCTGCACGCACCAGGCCCCGTTCACCTGCGTTGACGAGGTGCCGTTCCTTGCAGCCGGCCCGATCCGCCGGACAGGCCCTAACCCTCGGTGGCGGGCCGGAAGACGCACACCTGCGCGCCGGTCTTGGCGGTGGTGGTGGAGACGAGCTCCAGCGGCCGCTTCCCCCCGTCCTGCGGGAAGATCGACTTGCCGCCGCCGAGCAGCACCGGCATCACGATGAGCTGCAGCTCGTCGACCAGCCCCTCCTGGATGAGGGTCCGTACGAGGGTCGGGCTGCCCATCATCGCCAGGTCGCCGCCCTCCGCCTCGCGCAGCTCCCGCACCCGGGCGACGGCCTCGGCGCCGGGGACGAGGGTGGTGTTGTTCCAGGTCAGGTCGGCATCGGTGAGGGTGCCGGAGACGACGTACTTCTTGATCGAGTTCATCCGGTCGGCGAAGGGGTCCCCGGCCCGCTCCGGCCACGCCGCGGCCATGGTCTGCCAGGTGCGGCGCCCGAAGAGCAGTGCCTCGGCCTTCTGCATCCCCGCGTCGAAGGCCCCGCCGAGGACCTCGGCGTCGAAGTACGGATGCGACCAGCCGCCGTGCGCGAACCCGCCGTCGGTGTCCTCCTGGGGACCGCCGGGGGCCTGGACGACGCCGTCGAGGCTGATGAACTCGGTGATGGCGATGCGCATGGGATTCGCTCCTGTTGTCCGCTCGGGTGAGCCGGTGATGACGGCATGGAAGACCGGAGTGGGGCCCGGAAATCATCGGTGGACCGAGTCAAGACGCGGAACCGGGCATTCGGCAGGGGTCGTGGGCGGGCTACGTCCGTTTGGGCCCGTGCAGGGCGCGGGAGCGGCTGCGCCGCCGCAGCATGGTCGTGTCAGGCGGCATCATCGGCACGACTGGGAGTCTTCATGGCGACGGGCTGGGATCCGCGGGCCGCTCATGGTGACGAGGGCGGTGAATGGCTGCCCGTTCTCGACATCCCCGCTGCCGCACGGCAGCGGCGCTGGACCGTCCTGCTGCGCTGGCTGCTGCTCCTGCCGCAGTTCGTGGTGGTCTGCCTGCTCTCCATCGCGGCGTTCTTCGTGACCATCGTCGGGTGGTTCGCCGCCCTGTTCACGGGACGGCTGCCCGACGGGATCTTCCGCTTCCTCGGCTCGGTCCTCGCCTACCGGACCCGGGTCGGCGCGAGCGCGATGCTGCTGGTCGACCGCTATCCGCCGTTCTCGTTCTCGGCTCCCGGACACCCCGTGCAGATCGAACTGCGCGCCACGCCGCTGAATCGGCTCGCGGTGTTCTTCCGGCTGATCCTGATGATCCCGGCGGCCATCATCAACAACCTCGTGCAGGCAGGCTGGTTCACGGTGGGCTGGGTGTTCTGGCTCATCGGCATCGTGCTGGGACGACTGCCCGCGCCGGTCTTCGCCGCCACGGCCGCCGTCGCCCGCTACCAGATGCGTTTCACCGCGTACGTCACGATGCTGACCCCCGCCTATCCCAAGCGGTTGTTCGGCGACGAACCGACCCCGCAGGACGCGGTCCGCTCCGGCACCCGGCCGCTGCTCCTGGACACCGCGGCCACGGTCCTCGTCGTGCTCTTCCTGCTGCTCGGCCTGGCCGGCCATGTCGTCAGCGGCACCGTCGACTACGACGACCACGACCAGGCGGTCGACGGCGCCACGGCCCCGGCTGCGGTGACCGCACGCTGAGCGGTTCCCCCGGCACCCGATTCCCGATGCCGCTCAGGCGCTCGCACAGGGACCTCAGGCCCCCCGAGGCCCCCCGGAAGACCCCCGAACCATCAACTCCCCCCGGATCGTGGCGATCTCCCCGAGCGGCGGCTCCTCCCGCCCCATCGCGATCCGCCCGGCCCGCGCCCCCGCCTCCGACAGCGGCAGCCGCACGGTCGTGAGGGAAGGCACCGTGTCGAGACTGAACGGCAGGTCGTCGAACCCGGCCACCGAGACGTCCTCCGGGATCCGCAGCCCGGAGTCGCGCAGTGCCGCGCAGGCGCCCAGGGCGACGGAGTCGTTCGCCGCGACCACGGCGGTCAGTGAGGGGTCCCGGCGCAGCAGTTCCAGCGTCGCCTCGTATCCCGACTGCCGGTCATAGCGGCCGTGCACCGTCCACCGGGGGTCCTCCCGTATGCCATGCGCCTCCAGCGCCGCCCGGTGCCCCTCCAGCCGGTGCCGGGTCGTCGTCCGCTCCTCCGGCCCCGCGATGTAGCCGAGCCGCCGGTGCCCCAGCCCGATCAGGTGCTCGGTCAGTTCACGACCGCCGCCGCGGTTGTCGAAGGCCAGCGCGATCGCGCCGGTGTCCGGCGCCGGCGGCCGGCCGCAGAGCACGACCCGCGTCCCGGCGTCCGTCAGCTTCCGCAGCTTCGCCGCGACCGCGGCCGCGTGCGGCGCGTCCTCGACGGCGCCGCCGGTCAGGACGACAGCCGCGGCCCGCTGCCGCTGCAGCAGTGTCAGGTACGTGAGTTCGCGCTCCGGCGAACCCCCCGTGTTGCAGACGACCGCCAGCCGCTCGCCGCCGGCCCGGCCGCCCGGCCCCCCGATCTCGGACTGGATCGCGCTCGCCATGATCCCGAAGAAGGGGTCGGCGATGTCGTTGACCAGGATGCCGACCAGGTCGGAGGTGGCGGCGGCCAGCGCGCTCGCGGGACCGTTCAGCACGTAGTCCAGCTCGTCCACCGCACGCAGCACCCGCTCCCGGGTGGACGCGGCCACGGGGTAGTTGCCGTTCAGCACGCGCGACACCGTCGCGGGGGAGACCTGGGCGCGGGCCGCCACGTCCGCCAGGGTCACCGTCATCTCGTCGTCCTCCGGTCGCGCATCTCGTCGTACCACCTCGTCCGTGCTCACAGACAGGCCTGCCTCCTCGTAGACAGGTCATCCGCGGTCACGGTTCCGTGTATGTCGAGCAGACCTTACGGCCAGAAACCCGAGTTGTTCGTCCCCTCGAACAACTCAACCCGGTCACGGTCTTGTCCGGAGCGCTGCTCAGAGGCTAGCTTCTCCTCATGTAGAAAGCGCTTGCTGCGACGCTCACCAGTGAAAGACGGGGCGTACGCGGCGCAGACCCCCGCGTACGAAGGGAACGACGTGACACGCAAGACGGTGCGTATCGCTATGAACGGCGTGACAGGGCGCATGGGCTACCGCCAGCACCTGGTCCGCTCCATCCTGGCCCTCCGTGAGCAGGGCGGGCTCGACCTCGGCGACGGCACCGTGCTGTGGCCGGAGCCGATCCTGGTCGGCCGCCGCGAGTACGCCCTGAAGGCGCTCGCCGAGCGGCACGGCCTGGACGCGGACAACGTCTCGACGGACGTCGACGCGGTGCTCGCCGACCCGGCGGTCGAGATCTACTTCGACGCCCAGGTCACCTCGGCCCGCGAGGGGGCGATCAGGAAGGCGATCGCCGCCGGCAAGCACATCTACACCGAGAAGCCCACCGCCACCGGTCTGGAAGGCGCCCTGGAACTGGCCCGTCTCGCGGCCGAGGCCGGCATCAAGCACGGCGTCGTCCAGGACAAGCTCTTCCTCCCGGGCCTGCTGAAGCTCAAGCGCCTCATCGACGGCGGCTTCTTCGGCCGGATCCTCTCCATCCGCGGCGAGTTCGGCTACTGGGTCTTCGAGGGCGACTGGCAGGCCGCGCAGCGCCCGTCCTGGAACTACCGCGCGGAGGACGGCGGCGGCATCGTCGTCGACATGTTCCCGCACTGGGAGTACGTGCTGCACGAGCTCTTCGGGCGCGTGAAGTCCGTGCAGGCCATCGCCACCACCCACATCCCGCAGCGCTGGGACGAGGACGACAAGCCCTACGACGCCACGGCCGACGACGCCGCCTACGGCATCTTCGAGCTCGACGGCGGCGCCATCGCCCAGATCAACTCCTCCTGGGCCGTACGCGTCAACCGCGACGAACTGGTCGAGTTCCAGGTCGACGGCACGGAGGGCTCCGCGGTCGCGGGCCTGCGCAACTGCCGCGTCCAGCACCGCTCCCTCACCCCGAAGCCGGTCTGGAACCCGGACATCCCGGCCACCTACTCCTTCCGCGACCAGTGGCAGGAGGTCCCGGACAACACCGAGTTCGACAACGGTTTCAAGGCCCAGTGGGAGCTGTTCCTCAAGCACGTCTACGCCGACGCCCCCTACCACTGGGACCTTCTCGCCGGCGCCCGCGGCGTGCAGCTCGCCGAGCTGGGCCTGAGGTCCTCGGCCGAGGGCCGCCGTATCGACGTACCGGAGATCCAGCCGTGACGATCCGACTGCCCGACTTCAAGGGCGGGTCGCGGGCGTACGAGCCCCGCCCGGAACCCCTGGTGGTGACCCCCGGCACCCCCTTCACCTCCCGTACGGTCTTCTCCGCGGCGCACGTCGTCGCCGACCCGTACGCCGACGTGTCGCCCGACTCGCCCGCCGCCGTCGACTGGGACGCCACCCTCGCCTTCCGCCGCCACCTGTGGTCCCACGGGCTCGGCGTCGCCGAGGCCATGGACACCGCCCAGCGCGGGATGGGCCTGGACTGGGCGGGCGCGGCCGAGCTGATCCGCCGGTCGGCCGCGGAGGCCCGTGCCGTGGGCGGCCGTATCGCCTGCGGTGTGGGCACCGACCAGATCGCCGCGGGGACCCTCGAGGAGGTCCGGGCGGCGTACGAGGAGCAGCTCGCGGTCGTGGAGGAGTCGGGCGCGCAGGCGATCCTGATGGCGTCGCGCGCGCTGGCCGCCGCGGCGAAGGGCCCCGAGGACTATCTGGAGGTCTACGGCCACCTGCTCCGGCAGTCCGCCGAGCCGGTGATCCTGCACTGGCTCGGCCCGATGTTCGACCCGGCCCTGGAGGGCTACTGGGGCTCGTCCGACCTGGACGCGGCAACCGGCACCTTCCTGGAGGTGATCTCGGCCCACCCCGACAAGGTCGACGGCATCAAGGTCTCCCTGCTGGACGCCCAGCGCGAGATCGACCTGCGGCGCCGCCTCCCGCAGGGCGTCCGCTGCTACACCGGGGACGACTTCAACTACCCCGAGCTGATCGCGGGCGACGAGCAGGGCTTCAGCCACGCCCTGCTCGGCATCTTCGACCCGCTGGGGCCGCTGGCGGCCCAGGCGGTCCGGGTCCTGGACACGGGCAGCACCGAGGGCTTCCGCGAACTCCTCGACCCCACGGTCGAGTTGTCCCGCCATCTCTTCCGGACGCCGACCCGCTTCTACAAGACGGGCGTGGTCTTCCTGGCCTGGCTGGCCGGCCACCAGTCCCACTTCACCATGGTCGGCGGCCTCCAGTCGGCCCGCTCCCTGCCGCACTTCGCCCGCGCCTACGAACTCGCCGACTCACTGGGCCTGTTCCCCGACCCGAAGCTCGCGGCGGAACGGATGAAGAACCTGCTGTCCCTGTACGGGGTGGACCAGTGACGGAGCTCGCGCGTTTCTCCATCAACCAGATGACGGTCAAGCAGCTGTCGATGCCGGAACTGGTCGACATCTGCCGCGAGTTGGACGTCGTCAACGTCGGCCTGTGGCGGGAGCCCGTCCAGGCGTACGGCCTGGAGGCGACGGCCAAACTGGTCCGGGACGCCGGCCTGACCGTCACCACCCTGTGCCGCGGCGGCTTCTTCACGGCGATCGACCCGGCGGAGCGTGCGGCGGCCCTGGACGACAACCGCCGCGCGGTCGACGAGGCGGCGACGCTCGGCACGGACGTACTGGTCCTGGTGTCCGGCGGCCTGCCGGCCGGCTCCAAGGACCTGCACGGCGCCCGGGAACGGATCGCGGACGCGCTGGCGGCGCTCGGCCCGTACGCCGAGGACCACGGCGTGAAGCTGGCGATCGAGCCGCTGCACCCGATGTACGCCTCGGACCGCTGCGTGGTCTCGACGCTGGCCCAGGCCCTGGACCTCGCGGAACGCTTCCCGGCCCACCAGGTCGGCGTCACGGTCGACACGTACCACATCTGGTGGGACGACAACGCGCCCGCACAGATCGCCCGGGCAGGTGCGGGCGGCCGTATCCACACCTTCCAACTCGCCGACTGGACCACCCCGTTGCCCCAGGGCGTGCTCAACGGGCGTGGTCAGATCGGGGACGGGGCGATCGACATGCGGGAGTGGCTCGGGTACGTGGAGGCGGCGGGCTACACCGGCGCCATCGAGGTGGAGCTGTTCAACGACGCCCTGTGGGCGCGCGACGGCCGCGAGGTGCTGGCGGAGACGGCGGCGCGGTTCGTGGCGCACGTGGGATAGCGCAGACGGGGTTCGGCGGGGCGCCGACGGCTTTCGGATCGTCGGCGTTCCGCATGTCCGTGATGATCGATATCACTTCTACCGGGTGTTGCAGAACGCCGTGGTCACGCAGCCTGATGTGGGCGGCCGGCCTATCGGCTCATGTGGGAGAAGGTGTGCTCGACGCGGGCGCGGACCTTGCGGTGGGCGGCATTGTCGGCTTCCTCGCCCTTCAGCAGCGGCCGTCCGGGGCGTTCACCGTCGCCGCACCCAGGAACTCACCGTCCGCATCGGGGACGACGACACCTGGGGAGTGGTCCTCGACGCTCCCGGCCCCATGCCCGCCAAGCGGTGACGGGGCTGCTCACGGCGGAGGGAGCAGGGTGCCCAGGGGACCCAGGTCGAGGTTGAGGTCCTCCAGGGTGAGGTCGTAGCGGTCGCAGAGTTCGGTCATGCGGTCGTGGAGGAGCATCAGGGTGAGGCCGAGGCGTTCCTCCTGGTCCTCGGTCAGGTTGCCCTCGTCGACGCGGTGCAGGGCCTGGCGCTCCATCAGCTGGCGCAGGAGTTCGACGATGGTCAGGACCAGCTTGACCAGGTCGCGCTCCACGGTGTCGGGGTCGGCGTGGAGGCGGCGGGCGGCGGACCGTCCCGCGGGCGGTGACGCCATGTCGTCCGGGCTCGCGGGCAGCAGCGAGAACGCCCGGTGAGCGGCCTGCGCGACCTCGCGCAGCCGGTCGGGGGACGGGCGGTCAGCCGGGCTCGTCACCGGGGCCGCCGTACTCCGTGGGCGTCCGGTCCTGCAGGACGGGCGCCCACTGCTCCTCCATCTGCTCGCGGATGGCGATCACCACCGCGCGCAGCGAGATCCGTACCAGGTCGATGTCCGCGATGGACAGCACGACATCGCCGGTGAGCACCACCCCGCCGCTCAGCAAGCGGTCGAGCAGGTCGATCAGCGCGACCTGGCGTCCGGCCAGAGGGCGGTCGTCGTCGTAGTACTCGGTCACCGTCGTCGCGCCCCTTCGGCGGGAGTCGCGAAGGAGTACGGCGCCCACGGGCCGGTGACCTCCACCCGTACCCCGGGCAGGTCGTCCGCGGCACGCAGCATCCGCTCGCGGAACTCCGCGGCCAGGTGGCGCGGTACGAGGTAGGCGTCGTTGGCCAGGTTCTCGCCGCGGGCGTCGGCCAGGGTCCCTTGCTGCGGGCGATGCCGGGAGCGCTCAACAGCGAGACCACGCGCCCGTTCCTCGGTGCGGCGCACGGCCTCCTCGGCGGCGCGCCGGGTGTCCTCGTGCGCCTGGCGGTGCTGTCGGCGGGTGCGCAGATACGCGCGCCCCGGAGCCGCGTCGGCGGTGGACGAGCCCGGTGCCGCGGCCGGGGCCGCCGACTCGGAGGCGGGCGACACCTCGGCGTACACTTTCACGCCCCACTCCACGTGGGCGTCGAACCGGTCGAGCAGTTCGGCGAAGGCCTCCTGACGCTCGCTCAGCATCTGCTCGACCCGGCTCTCGTCGAGGTACACCGTGGCCAGCCGCAGGGGGAGGACGGTCACCCGGGCGGCCAGCGTCTCGATGACGAGGTGGTGGGCGCGGGCCGTCGACTCCAGCCAGTCGAGGTCCTCCAGTCGCGACTTCAGAGCCGACTCCGAGAACTCCTCCCCGGGAACCGCGCTGACCGCGGCCGCCAGCGCGCCCGAGCGGACCAGGGTGACGGGAGCGCCCGCCACCCCGCGGAGGCCGGCCAGGGGCGCCTGCGTCGCCCCGGCCGCCGCGCCGGGCGAGCGGACCACGGCGTACGTGTAGCTCAGCTGCTGTCCGGTCATGACTCCCGGTCCTCGGAGTCGTCCTTGGAGTCGTCCTTCCTGCGCCGGGTGCGCCGCGGTTCGGCGGTGGGCTCGCGTTCCGCGGCACGCGACCGGCGGCGACCGCCCGAGCCGCGTTCGGGCAACTCGCCCGCGGACTCCGCCTTCTCGACCTTCTCGGCCTTTTCGGCCTTCTCCACCTTGCGGCGCAGCTCCTCCACCTCCTCACGCAGGCGCTCGTTCTGCTCCTTCAAGTTGTGCCGCTGGTCGGCCCGGGAGGACAGCGCGGGGTCGTGCTCCCACCAGTCGATGCCGATCTCCTTGGCCTTGTCCACCGAGGCCACCAGGAGACGGAGCTTGATGGTGAGCAGCTCGATGTCGAGCAGGTTGATCTTGATGTCGCCGACGATGACGATGCCCTTGTCGAGCACGCGTTCAAGGATGTCGGCGA
Organism: Streptomyces sp. NPDC055013; assembly: GCF_053608645.1. Classification (NCBI taxonomy): domain Bacteria; kingdom Bacillati; phylum Actinomycetota; class Actinomycetes; order Kitasatosporales; family Streptomycetaceae; genus Streptomyces; species Streptomyces sp. NPDC055013. Next base: position 41,694 of record NZ_JBSGVW010000014.1, on the reverse strand, counting down.
GGTTCGCGCTGGATCCCTGGCCGCCGCCGTACGGAGACAGCGCCGGGGATGTGGAGCGGCTGGGGACGGGCTCGGTCACGGCGTACTCGACCTCGTTTCCCGGAAGCACCCACGGTCACTCCCGGCCGCGCGCTCGGCCACGGTCAGACACGGCGGCGGCGCTTGGGGCGGGGTTGCTCGTCGGTGTCGTCGTTGCGGTCGTCAGGCTCTCGGTCTTCGTCCTCTTCCTCTTCCTCGTCCTCTTCCTGGCCCTCCTCCCAGTCGTCCTCGGCGCGTTCGTCGTCGTCCTCTTCCTCGTCGTCGTACCGGTCCTCGGGCTGCTCGTCCTCGTCGAACTCCTCGTCCTCCTCCTCGTCGTACTCGTCCTCGGGCTCCTCCTTCTGATCGGCACGGCCTTCCTCGGACTCCTCGCCGTCGTCCTCCGCCGCCCCGACCTCCTCCGGCTCGCTGACCACCTCGCCCTCGCGGATCTCCCCGCGCCAGCCGCCGGTGGCCTCCCCGCGCATCATCACGAAGGTGCGGTAGAGCTTCAGGTCGAGCCGGGCGCGGCGGCCCTGGGACCGCACCCAGCTCCCGACCTTCTCCACCGGCCCCTGCGGGAAGTACCGCAGGACGAGCAGCACTTTGGTGAGGTTCTCCGTGATCGGGTGGAAGGTGACGACGCCCTGTGTGGTGCCGCGCTCCCCGCTGGACGTCCAGGCGATGCGCTCGTCGGGCACCTGTTCCGTGATCATGCCGCGCAACTGCCGTTTGGACTTGCCGACCTTCACGTGCCACCTGGTCGTGGTCTCGTCCTGCTGCTCGACGCTCACCACGCCCTTGGCGAACCTGTCGAACTCCTGGAACTGCGTCCACTGGTCGTAGGCCTCGCGCACGGGCACGCCCACGTCGATGTCCTCGATGATGGTGAGTCCCTTGCCCAAGCTCTGCGGGTCGCTCCCCGGGCCCTTGCCCTGGCCGGAGTCCGTGTCCGCCTCGTCGCTGGACCCATGCCCGGTGGCCTCCTTGGCCTTGCCCACCACCGTGTCCTTGGCGTGCGAGGCCGTCTCCTTGGCGTGCGAGGCCGTCTCCTTCGCATGGGAGGCGGTCGAGGTCAGCGCGCCCACGCCGGACGGCAGATGCTCCCCGAGCTTCTTGCCGCCCCGGGCAACTGCGTGCGTCAGTCCGCGCGGGCTGACGTTGGCCTCACCCAGCCGGCGCGCGCCCGCGCCCAGCCGGTCGCCCATACCCTCCAGCAGCATCTGGAGGCGGGCCTCGATGTAGTGCTCCAGCTCGTCCTTCAGCCGGTTCGTGCCCGACACCTGCTCGTCGGGCTTCGCCTTGGTCCCCGTACCACCGGAGCCGCGTCCCGTCGCCCTGCCCTCAGCCATCGTCCTGCCTCCTCGACCGCGCGCCGCCGCTGCTTCCACCCGAGCGGCTCTGTGACGTGGAGGTCTTCCGCTTGCGGGGCTGTTCCGCGTCCTGCTTTCCGGACTTGCTGCCGCTGCCGCCCTGCGTCTTGCCGCGCCCCGAGCTTCGGGACGTCTCCGACCGGGCCTTCTGCCGCGACTGCCGCGACTTCTCCTGGGACTTCCCCCGGGGCTCCTCGCCGTTCTCCTCGTCCGGTTGTTCGTCCTGCTCCTCGTCCGGTTCCTCGTCCTGTGCTTGCGCCCTCTCCTGCAGCCCGGACGTGCGTCGGTGCACGGCGTCGGCCAGGTTGTCGGCCTTCGCGCTCAGGAGGGTGGTCGCGGCCGCCTTCCCCGCGCCGGTCAGTTCGGAGCGCACCTGGTCGGTGAGGGTGTGCACGAACGGGGACTCCTGGAGGGCCTTGCCGACCTGCCCGGGGTTCATCCGCGAGCCCGCGAGCAGCGCGCCGAGACCGAGGGCGAGCTTCGCCTTCTTGGACCGCCCCAGCAGATAGCCGCCCAGCAGGGCCGTGCCGATCTTGGCGTTGTTCATGGCCTTGCCTCTTTTCCTCACTCGAGCGACCCGCGACCCACGCGTCACGGCCCAGGAGACTGTCCGCCCTGTCGCAGCTGGTAGGCCCTGATCTCCTCCAGGCGGTTCAGCAGTGCCTCCTCCTGCCGTGCGAACTCCTCGTCGTCGATACGGCCCTCGTCGAGCGCCCGCTCCAGATTCACGAGCGCCTCCTGCACGGGGGTCGGGTCGTAGTACTCGTCCTCGGCGGTCTTGACCACCTTGTCGAGCACCCAGCCGACGCCCCGGACGGGAGCGAACGGCAGCGTCAGAATCCCGGTGACCAGTCCCACGGCACCTCCTCGGGCCTCACGTCAGACGAAGCTGTACGGCGGCAGGGGACCCCGCAGCCGCAACTCCACGCCCTCGCCGTAGCGTTCGGCCAGTTCCCGGCAGGTCCGGCCGAACTCCTCGAACTGCTCGTCCGCCACGAGGAACGACGCGCTCACGAAGTACTGCTTCGACGCCGGCGCGACCTGTTCGGCCGAGGCGAGCGGCCGCAGCGCGGCGAGAATGTCCTCGGCGATGGCGTTCTCGCGGCCCTGCACCTCCTGGGCCACCACCTGGCCGAGCGCCAGCCGGTCCTCGTACGTCCCGCCGCCCTCGCGGGTCCGCTCGTTCAGTTCACGGACCTGCGGGCTCTGCTCCAGGACGGCACGCAGCGACGTGTCCTCGTCGAGGACGCCCTTGACATTGAACTCCGCCTGCCCGGCGAGCTCGTCCAGCCGCTGCGCGAACAACTGCGCCCGCTCCTCCAGGACGCCGCGTACGGCCTCCTCGTCCGCGGCGACGAACCCGAAACTGAGCGGCAGCGTGGCGCCGTCGGCCCACAACCGCTCCTGGACGTCGTTGTGCGCCTGCAGGTCCCGGCGGGCGACCGAGAGGTCGTCCGGGGCCTCGCTGACGACGGCACACAGGGAGTCGCCGCGCACCACGCGCACCTCGCCGGGCGGCTCGCCCACGCCCTTGACGTCGCTCAGGTCGAGGGGGTGCGAGTCCTTGGTGATCGCGTACACATACACGGACATCGGCTCACTCACTCCTCCCGGTCCCGTGCGGAGCGGCGTTCCGAACGGCGTTCGGAACGCTCACGCCGGTTGTCGCGCGCCGGCCTGCGCTCCCGCTCGTCGTCTGTGTCCTCGTCCGCGGCTTCGTCCTCGTCACCGTCGCCCTTGAAGGAATCGGTGATCGCCTCGACCGCGCCCGACAGCGCCCCTTTGCTCTTGCCGCGCGCCCCGCTCTCGACGGAGCCGCCGACGAGGTCGGTCAGCTGCGCGGGCGACTTGCTGCCCGACTCCAGATCCAGCCGGTTGGTCGCCTCGGCGAAGCGCAGATACGTGTCGACACTGGCCACGACCACCCGCGCGTCGATCTTCAGGATCTCGATGCCGACCAGGGACACCCGCACGAACGCGTCGATGACAAGGCCCCTGTCGAGGACGAGTTCCAGCACGTCGTAGAGGTTCCCCGAGCCGCCTCCGGCGGCGCCGGGGACACCCCCGCCGCCGTTGCCCTGTGGCACCACAGTCACGGTGTCTTCCCTTCCGGCTCGGCTTCCGGTGAAATCAGCAAAATCCGACTTCCCGGGGAATCTCCAATAAAACCGGCTTATCGGATATTCCTTACGAAAGGGTCACTGCCTAGCGGCGATCCGTCCTGTCCACCTGCGAGCGCGTGTAACGACGCCCGCGCTTGTACGACACCAGCTGCCCCTCCCCGTCCAGAACCACCTGGTAGCTGGCCATCACGCTGGTCGTCTCCGGAATGCGTTCCAGTTCCACGACCTCGACGTCGGCTTCCCAGCCCTGATCCGTCGGCTTCAGCGAGGAGACCGACTCGGGAGCCCTCCCCAGCAGCTCACTGAGCTGTTCCACCGCGGACCGTATGGCATCGGCGGCGGACATCCGCGCCCCGTCGGGCGCCTGCCGTGATGAGGAACGTGCCTTGCGTGGCTCGCGATCGCTCGTGATCATTCACCTTCTCGCCCTGACTCCTCAATCATCGGCGTCTCGGACAGCCCACGCGACTTCTCGCCCCTACTTGCCGGCCGCCCGCTTCACGAGCACCGCCGGCATCACCGGAACCAGCATGTCCACCACTCGGGACACGGCGCCCCGAGGCAGCCCCGTCCTGCGCGCCACCGCGTCCGCGACCGGCTCGGCCTCCTTGGCCAGCAGCCCGGCCATGAGGCCGCCGGTCGCGAAGCCACCCATGGTGGCCACGCCGGTGAGCGGGGCGTCGTGCGGCGTCGCGACGGCCTCCGCCTCGCCGGACAGCGCCGCCACCGTCGTACCGATCATCTGCCGGGCCCCCGCCTCGTCCGTGCCCAGCAGCCCTGCGATGTCCCCGATCCGGTGGTCGCCGAGCTCGTCGAGCACGTCGTCCTGGAGGGACGTGAGGGGGTTTGCATCTACCTCTGACATGTCTGAAACGCTACGACTTTCCCGGTTTCCGGGCGCGCTGAAGACAGTCCGAAAAAAATTCCGCGGAGACCGTGCAACCCTTCCCGCACCTCGCCGGTCGTACTTGGCATCAGGACTCTTGGAGGGGGATCTGGGGGGATCGCGGGGGTTCTGATGGGGAGGGGAAACCCGAGGGGCCCGGTCGACGGACCGGGCCCCTCGAAACGTTCCTGGGAACTTTGGAGCTCTCCGGAACTCGAAGCGTCCTAGAAAAAGACCCCGCAGCTCAGCAGCACATTCGCGTACGGCCGCGCCTCGCCGGTCCGTACGACCAGCCGCGCCCCGGCCGACAGCTCCTTGAGCCGCTCGTGCGTGACCAGCCGCAGCTCGGGAAACTCCCCGTCCAGCAGCGCGGCCGCCGCGGGGTTCGCCTCGCGGATCTCCTGCGCCGCCGTCGCGCCCTCCACCACCAGCTCGGCCAGCAGGCCGTCCAGGACCTCGGCGAACGACGGCACCCCGGCACGGAAGGCCAGGTCCACGACCCGGGGGCCGTCGGGTATCGGCATGCCCGCGTCACACACCAGCACGCCGTCGCCGTGGCCCAGCTCGGCGAGGGCGCCGGAGAGGTGGCGGTTCAGGATTCCGGCACGCTTCATCAGGACCCACCCTGCGAGGACGCGCCGGATGCGCCGTCCGACTCCCTGTCGGGGGTCCGGGGGTCGTCCCCCGGATCGGCACAGCACACCGCTTCGACCTCCGCCGCCGTCGGGAAGGACACCTGCGCGCCCTCCCGCGTGACGGCCACCGCGCCGACCCGGGCCGCGTACGCCGCCGCCTCGGCAAGGGACGCGCCCGTGCCGAGCCGCCACGCCAGCGCGGCCGTGAAGGCGTCGCCCGCCCCCGTCGTGTCCACCGCGTCCACCTTCACGGAAGGGACCCGCGTCACACCCTTGGCGGAGGCCACCAGAGCCCCCTCGGCGCCCAGGGTCACGACCACCGAGCGGGGCCCCTTCGCGAGCAGGATCCGCGCCCAGTCCTCGGGGGCGTCGCCCACCGCGGAGTCGCCGAGGATCACCTTCGCCTCGTGCTCGTTCACGATCAGCGGGTCGCAGGCCGCCAGCACCTCGGCCGGCAGCGGGCGCGGCGGCGAGGGGTTCAGCACGAAGCGGCTGCCGTCCGCCAAGCTGCGGACCACCTCGACGACCGTCTCCAGCGGGATCTCCAGCTGGACCGACACCACCCGCGACGCCTGGAAGAGGCTCGCGGCGGCCCGTACGTCCTGCGGGGTGAGCCTGCCGTTGGCTCCCGGCGAGACGACGATGCTGTTGTCCCCGGACGGGTCCACCGTGATCAGCGCGACGCCGGTCGGCGCGCCGCCGACCAGGACGCCCACCGTGTCGACGCCGGACTCCCGCTGCGAGTCGAGCAGCAGCCGGCCGTGCGCGTCGTCGCCGACCCGGGCCAGCAGGGCCGTACGGGCCCCGAGCCGGGCGGCCGCGACGGCCTGGTTCGCGCCCTTGCCGCCCGGGTGGACGGCCAGATCGGAGCCGAGCACGGTCTCGCCGGCCCCCGGCCGACGCTCGACGCCGATCACCAGGTCGGCGTTGGCCGACCCTACGACCAGGAGGTCGTAGTCGTACATGAGGTTGCTCCCCTGATAGGTCCCCGTGGTGACGTGCGGCGGGCGGCCGTCACCAGGTCCATGCTCCTGCAACGACCGCCCGCCCGTTCGCCGTTCCCGATGTCGGCCGGATGTCGGCCGGACGTCAGCCGCCGAAGCCGGCCACGTTCTCCTTCGTGACCACCTTCACCGGCACCTTCACCATCTGCTCGACCTTCTTGCCCTGAAATGCCTTGAGCGCGTTGTCCACGGCGATCTTGCCGAGCTGGGTCGGCTGCTGTGCCACGGACGCGTACAGCGAGCCGCCCTTGACCGCGTTCAGGCCGTCGGGGGTGCCGTCGAAGCCGACCACGGAGACCGACTTGCCCGCCTTGGAGCCCAGGGCCTTGATCGCGCCCAGCGCCATCTCGTCGTTGGCGGCGATGACGCCCTGGACGTCCGGGTGGGCCTGGAGCAGGTTCGACATCACGTCGAGTCCCTTGGTGCGGTCGAAGTCGGCCGGCTGCTGCGCGACGACCTGGATGCCCGGGTAGGCCTTGAGGCCGTTCGCGAAGCCCTGCGCGCGCTCACGGGCCGCGGAGGTGCCCGCCTGGCCCTGGAGGATCACGATCTTCCCCTTGCCGCCGAGCTTCTCGGCGACCGTCTTGGCGGCGAGCTCCCCGCCGGCGACGTTGTCGGAGGCGACCAGGGCCTCGGTCCGCGCGTTGTTGACGCCCCGGTCGACGGCGATGACTGGGATCTTCGCCTTGTCGGCGGCCTTCACGGAGTTGCTGGCCGCGTCGGAGTCCACCGGGTTGACGATGATCGCGCCGACGCTCGAACTGGTGAAGTTCTGCAGCTGGTTGGCCTGCTGGGAGGCGTCGTTCTGGGCGTCCGTGACGGTCAGGTCGATGCCGAGCTTCTTCGCCTCGGCCTGGGCGCCCGCCCGGATCTGGACGAAGAAGGGGTTGTTGAGGGTGGACAGGGACAGCCCCATCTTCGGGTTCGACGACGAGGACGAGCCGTTGTGCAGGAAGGAGGTCGCCCCCACGATCGCCACGGTGACGACCGCCGCGAGCGCGTACGTTCCCGCCTGCTTGCCCTTGCCGCCGCCGGTGCCGGCCGCCACGGGGGTGGCCCCGGCCTTGCGGCGCAGCGTGTCGAAGAGGACCGCCAGCGCGATCACGACGCCGATGACGACCTGCTGCCAGAAGGCGGACACGTTCAGCAGGTTCAGGCCGTTGCGCAGCACCGCCAGGATCAGCGCGCCGATCAGGGTGCCGGACGCCTTGCCGGTGCCGCCCGCGAGCGAGGCGCCGCCGATGACGACCGCGGCGATCGCGTCCAGCTCGTAGCCGTCGGCGGCCTGCGGCTGCGCGGAGGACAGCCGGGCGGCGAGCACGACGCCCGCGACAGCGGCGAAGACGCCGGACAGGGCGTAGATGGCGAGCTTCTGCTTCTTCACGCGCAGCCCCGACAGGCGCGCGGCCTCCTCGTTGCCGCCGATCGCGTACATCGAGCGGCCGATGTAGGTCCGGCCCAGCACGAAGGCGGCGATCAGACCCATCACGATCATCACGAGCACCGGCACCGGCAGCCAGCCGCCGAGCGTGTCACCGAGGTGCGAGACGGAGTCGGGGAGGGCGATGGGGGAGCCCTCGGAGATCACCAGCGACAGGCCGCGGGCCACCGAGAGCATCGCGAGCGTCGCGATGAACGGCGGGAGCTTGCCGTACGCGATGAGGAAGCCGTTGACGAGACCGGCCGCGATGCCGGTCGCGACGGCCAGCAGGACCGCTATGAAGACCGGCACCCCGTGCGAGGTCGCGGTCCACGCCAGCACGGTGGCCGACAGCGCCGCCACCGAACCGACCGACAGGTCGATGCCCGCCGAGACGATCACGAACGTGACGCCGAAGGCGAGGATGGCGGTCACGGCCGCCTGGACGCCGACGTTGAGGAGGTTGTCGGTGGTCAGGAAGTCGCCGGACAGCGCCGACATGGCGATGACGAGGACGATCAGCGCGGTCAGCGCGCCGTTGTCGAGCAGGAGTCGGCGAAGCCCCGAGGCGCCACTCGCGCCCGGCGTGCTCTTGAGCGTGTCAGTGGCCACGGGGGGCCTCCGTTCCGGTCTTGTCGGTGGTGGGGTTGCTGACGGCGAGTGCCATCACGGAGTCCTGGGTGGCCTCGTCGGATGTGAGCTCGCCGGCGATCCGGCCCTGGGCCATCACCAGGACCCGGTCGCTCATGCCGAGGACCTCCGGCAGATCGCTGGAGATCATCAGGACGGCGGCGCCGGCCGCGGTCAGTTCGTTGATGAGCTGGTAGATCTCGACCTTGGCGCCGACGTCGATCCCGCGCGTGGGCTCGTCGAGGATCAGCACCTTGGTGTCGGCGAGCAGCCACTTGCCGATGACGACCTTCTGCTGATTGCCGCCGGAGAGCGTGCGCACGTGCTGGCCGAGACCCGCCATCCGCACGCCGAGCTGCCCCGCGATCCGCGCGGCCGCCGCCCGCTGGCCTTTGAGGTCGACGAGACCCGCGCGCGTGGCGGACCGCAGTGTCACCAGGCCGAGGTTCTCCTCGACGGACGCGTCCAGCACCAGACCCTGGCCCTTGCGGTCCTCGGGGATGAGTCCGATGCCCGCGGTCATCGCCGCGTTGACGTCGTACTTCGGGACGGAGGACCCGGCGACCTTCACGGCCCCCTTGTCGTACGGGTCCGCCCCGAACACCGCCCGCACGACCTCGGTACGTCCGGCGCCGACCAGCCCCGCGATGCCGACCACCTCACCGGCGCGCACCTCGAAGCTGACGTCGTGGAAGACGCCGTCCCTGGTCAGCCCCTCGACGGTGAGCAACGCGGCGCCCCGGTCGGCGCGTTCACGCGGGTACTGCTGCTCGATCGAGCGGCCCACCATGAGCCGTACGAGCTCGTCCTCGGGCGTGGCCGCCGGGACCTGCCCGACGCTCCTGCCGTCCCGGATGACCGTCACCCGGTCGCCCAGGGCAGAGATCTCCTCCAGGTGATGCGTGATGAAGACGATCCCGACGCCGTCCTCGCGCAGCCTGCGCACGATCGAGAAGAGCTTCTCGACCTCCTCGGAGGTGAGCACGGCCGTCGGCTCGTCCATGATGAGCACGCGCGCGTCCAGGCTGAGCGCCTTCGCGATCTCGACCATCTGCAGCCGCGCGATGCCGAGTTCACGCACGCGCGCGCGGGGCGACACGTGGACACCGACGCGCTTCAGCAGGACCTCGGCGTCGGCCTCCATCCGCTTGCGGTCGATCATCCCGAAGCGGCGCGGCTGCCTCCCCAGGAAGATGTTCTCGGCGACCGTCAGATCGGGGACGAGGTTGAACTCCTGGTAGATGGTGGCGATCCCGAGGCGCTCGGAGTCCTGCGCACCGTGGATGCGCGTCTCCTCGCCGCCGACCAGGATCCGCCCGGCGTCGGGCGTGTAGGCGCCGGAGAGCATCTTGATGAGGGTGCTCTTGCCCGCGCCGTTCTCACCGAGCAGCACATGCACCTCGCCGCGGCGCAGGTCGAAGTCGACGTTGTCCAGGGCGACCACGCCCGGGAAGGTCTTCCGTATGCCCTCGATGCGCAGCAACTCGTCCGCGTTGCTCACGACTGGCTCCTGTTCGTTGCGGGGGACGGCTCCGGGGAAGCCGGTTGCTCGCCGCACGAGCGGCGTACGACGAGACGGGCGGGGAGGGTGACGGACTCGCCGGGCCGCCCCTCGACCCGGTCGACCAGGGCCCGTACGGCGGCCCGGCCCAGCTCGCCCGTCGGCTGGGCGATCGCGGTGATCGGCGGATCGGTGTGCACGAACCACCGGATGTCGTCGAACGCGGCCAGCGCGAGGTCGTCGGGCACGCGCAGCCCACGCGCGCGTACGGCGTCCAGTGCGCCGAGCGCCATCAGGTTGTCGGCCGCGAAGACGACCTCGGGCGGCTCGGGCAGGTCGAGGAAGCCCTCGGTGACCCGGCGCCCGCTCTCGGCCTGGAAGTCGCCCTGGCCTATGTAGGCGTCGGGGAGTTCGAGGCCGTACGCGCCGAGCGCCTCGCGGAAGGCCTCCACGCGCTCCCGGCCGGTCGTGGTCGCCGCCGGTCCGGCGATGATCGCCAGCCGCCGGTGCCCGAGCCCGTGCAGATGCGCCACGAGGTCCCGTACGGCAGCGCGCCCGTCCGAGCGCACCACCGGCACGTCCAGGCCCGGGATCCACCGGTCCACGAACACCATCGGCGTCCCCGCGCGTACGGCGTCCAGCATCAGCGGCGAGCCGCCGTCGGTGGGGGAGACGAGGAGTCCGTCGATGCGCCGGTCCAGCAGGTTCCGTACGTGATGGTCCTGCAGGTCGGGCCGCTCGTCGGCGTTGCCGATGATGACGCTGTAGCCGAGCGCGCGGGCCTCCTCCTCGACGGAGCGGGCCAGTTCGGTGAAGTAGGGGTTCATCACGTCGCTGATGACCAGGCCGAGGGTGTGGGTCTGGTCCGTGCGCAGGGAGCGGGCGACGGCGTTCGGGCGGTAGCCCAGGGTCTCGACGGCCGCCAGCACGCGTGCGCGTGCCTCGGCGCTGACCGACGGATGGTCGTTCAGGACGCGCGAGACCGTGGCGACGGATACGCCCGCCTCGGCAGCGACGTCCTTGATGCTCGCCATCGCCGCTCCACCTCCTTGTGGATCGTTAGTCGTCGATGGTCGTGGAATCGATTACATCGACGTGTACGGAGGATTGGAATCGATTACACGGGGCGAGGGCAAGGGGGTGAAGGGTGGCCGAAACTGAATCGTGACCAGCCGGGTGGCCCGGGTCACCCCGGGCCGCCCTTCGGGTCATGCGTCCTTGCCGGCCCGCCCGAGACGGAGGGCGGAGACGAGGAAGAAGATCCCGCCGAGGAAGGCGTAGCCGGCGAGGGAGCCCAGGGCGGCGTCGTCCTTGCCCGCCTGCGCGAAGAAGGCGGCGCCGGCGACGGTGGAGATGGCGCCGCCGGCGATCATCGCCCACTGTCCTCCCAGCCGGCGCCGGGCGGCGCCGACGAGGAGCTGGACGACGCCCGCGGTGACGGCCCAGACGCCCCAGACGCGCAGTACCGCCGGGATGCCGGACGTGGCGGCCACGGTGAGGCCGACGCCGGTCAGGGTGCTGAGCGCGATGTTCAGGTACAGGTGGCGCACCGGGCCGTCGTTCGCCTTGGCGGACCGGACGTCGACGACGGCGCAGGCCACGTCGAACAGGGGGTAGATCACCAGGAGCGTCGCGCTCGGCGGGGTCAGTGTGTCGGCGGTGGCGAACAGCAGGACCGCCCATACGGCTGCGAACGCGAAGCGCAGGAAGTACAGCTTTCGCAGGGCTTTGCGGGCGCTGATGCCGGCGGGTGCGTCGACGAGGGTGTCCATGGGGAGCCTTTCCGAGGCGTGAGGGAGAACGTTCGGTCTCATCGGCATCAAAGTGCGCCATCGTGGCCACTGTCAAGACCGAACGTTCTCCCTCATTGCTTTGGTAGCCTCGGGTCCATGAGTCGGGGCACAACGAGCCGGGGCACGGCGGGCGGCAGCACATCCGAAGCGCGAGCGAGGCTGCTCGGTACGGCGACGCGGATCTTCTACGCCGAGGGGATCCACTCCGTCGGCGTCGACCGGATCGTCGCGGAGGCGCAGGTGACCCGGGCGACGCTCTACCGGCACTTTTCGGGCAAGGACGAACTCGTCCTCGCCTACCTCGACTTGGCCGACAACGGAATCCGGGCGCAGATCGAGGCCGCACAGGCAGCCGAGGAGTCGGCGGCCGACAAGGTCAGGGCCGTCGCCCGGTCCATCGCCGAAGGCATCCGGTCCGAAGGATTCCGCGGCTGCGCCTTCCTCAACGCGGTGGCCGAATACCCGGACCCGGCCCACCCCATCCATCAAGCCGTGCTGGCCCACCGGCAGTGGTTCCTCGAAACCGTCACCGAACTGCTGGCCCGGGCCGGCCGCGAGCCCGCCGACGCGGCCGGCCGGCACCTCGTCATGCTCCGGGACGGCGCCATGGCGGCCGGCTGCCTCTCCGACCCGCAACTGGTCTGTGAGACCTTCCTGCAAGGCGTCGACGGAATCCTTCAGCCCTAGGCATCCGGATCCGTCAGCCCTGGGCCGGGCCGTGTCTTTCGGATCATGGCGAAAGACACGGACTGAGGCTCGGCGCCGTCGGGGCTACCGGGGTCGCAGGGCGTGGAGATCCGGCAGACGGCGCTCGCCGGCGCGGGGCAGGGTGGTCTTCCGTCCTTGGCTGTCGCACGGACGTACGCGCTGCCTCGGTGGGGACGAGTCCGTTTCCACGACGATGCCCTGGATGTCGGGCCAGGCCCACTTCCGCACCCCGGGTGGCCTACTTGGCGGCCCAGTAGCCCAAGTTGTTCCGGTTCCCCTCCGCCGCCCGGCGCGGCGCGTCCGGCGATCCCAGCAGACCGTACGGCAGATACCCGGACCGGACACCGAGTTCCCACCCATGGACCTGGACGGCGAGGCAGGCCAGGGCGAGGGTGCCGAGGGAGAGAAGGGACCGGGGCGCGGGATCAGCGGCGTCGGCCTCGACGCTCTCCCGGTACGCGACCAGCCGGGCGGCGAGGGCGTCCTCGAAGGCCTGCTGGTCGTCGTCGAGGAGTACGCGGAGCAGCCGCTGGTCCGCGCTCAGCGCGTCGCCGGCCTCGTCGAGCCGACGGGCGGCCTCCGCGCGCTCCCCGGCGTCCGGCTTGCGCAGCGGAACCGTAGGCCAGTCGCGGGGCAGATGCCCGGCCGCCTCGGTGAGATAGGGGCACAGGGCGTCCATGGCGGCGAGGTCGGCGGGGCCGGAGACGGAGGTGTACCGGTTGTAGGGCGCGCCGTCACGGATGGCGGGCGCGTATTCTTCGCGCAGCAGCAGCCCGGTGATCCGCTCCCAGTCCCACACATGCCCGCTGACGACACACATCTCGAACATGTCGAGCCAGGTCCGCGCGGTGGGCGCCTCCTTGACGACGTCCCGGAAGGTGATGGGCCCGTCCCCGAACTCGTCGTCGTCCGGGTCCGTGCTGATCCGCTCCCCGACGAGGGGGAACCGGAGTTCCTGGTCCCCCTCGGGGAAGCACATGATGCTCAGCACTCCGTGCAGACACTCCGCGGCGGTGACGGCGACCGTGCCGGCCGCGGCGTCGAGCCCCGGGTCCGTCACCGTTCGCGCGGCGGCATGGTCGAGCAGTTCGTCCGCCATGGCCCGGATCAGCGTCGGCGAAATGTTGCCGTACCGCAGCGAGTGCCACCGCGTGTAGGCCCGGCCGTCGATGTCGTCGAGCGCCTCGGCCAACCGCTGCTCGCTGACCTGATGGCATGTCACATTCCGCACGTACCCCGTCCCTTCATGAACTCCACGACTGGACGAAGCACGTTATCAACGGGCACTGACAGCACCGGAGCGCTTCTTTCGGATCACCTCGCCGACCGGATGATGACGGCGGCGATGTGGAGTCCGGCCAGGTAGACGGCGGCGGTCTTGTCGTATCGAGTGGCTGGATCGCGCCATTGCTTGAGCTTGGGTGAACGCGGGAGCGTCGCCTGCCTCGGGGGCGGCAGCGGCCGTCGGTGGCGCAACGGCTCGACCCCCGCCCACGAGGCATCAGTCAGCGGCACACATCAACCACGATCAGATGATCCGAAAGAGACGGCCCAGGCATCCGGCTCGCACCGCACGTCACTGTCACACCCGACCGGTAGCGTCGGATCATGTCCAATCAGGCGGGGAGCTCCACGGGCGAGCGGCGACTGGCGGTGCTCGAAGGCGTCCTGGAGCGGATCACGTACGCCAACGAGGAGAACGGCTACACGGTCGCGCGGGTCGACACCGGAAGAGGCGGGGGCGACCTCCTCACGGTCGTCGGGGCGCTGCTCGGCGCCCAGGTCGGCGAGTCCCTGCGGATGGAGGGCCGTTGGGGCTCCCACCCCCAGTACGGCAAGCAGTTCACCGTCGAGAACTACACGACCGTCCTCCCGGCCACCGTCCAGGGCATCCGGCGCTATCTCGGCTCCGGCCTGGTCAAGGGCATCGGCCCGGTCTTCGCCGACCGCATCACCCAGCACTTCGGCCTGGACACCCTGCAGATCATCGAGGAGGAGCCGAAGCGGCTCATCGAGGTCCCCGGCCTCGGACCGAAGCGGACCAAGAAGATCGCCGACGCCTGGGAGGAACAGAAGGCGATCAAGGAGGTCATGCTCTTCCTCCAGACCGTCGAGGTGTCCACCTCCATCGCGGTGCGGATCTACAAGAAGTACGGCGACGCCTCGATCGCGGTCGTGAAGAACCAGCCGTACCGGCTGGCGGCCGACGTCTGGGGCATCGGCTTCCTCACCGCCGACAAGATCGCCCAGTCCGTCGGCATCCCGCACGACAGCCCGGAGCGGGTCAAGGCGGGCCTGCAGTACGCGCTGTCGCAGGCCACCGACCAGGGCAACTGCTACCTCCCCGAGGAGCGCCTGATCGCCGACGCGGTGAAGCTGCTCCAGGTCGACACGGGGCTCGTCATCGAGTGCCTGGCCGACCTCGCCCAGGTTCCGGAGGACGGCGGCGACCCCGGTGTCGTACGGGAGAAGGTGCCCGGTCCCGACGGCCATGCGGAGCCCGTGACGGCCGTCTACCTCGTCCCCTTCCACCGGGCCGAACTCGCCCTGTCCGCCCAGCTGTTGCGCCTGCTGCGCACCGACGAGGACCGGATGCCGGGCTTCCACGAGGTGGCCTGGGACAAGGCGCTCGGCTGGCTGAAGGGCCGTACGGGCGCGGACCTCGCCCCCGAGCAGGAGGCCGCGGTCAAGCTGGCGCTGACGAAGAAGGTCGCCGTCCTCACCGGCGGCCCCGGCTGCGGCAAGTCCTTCACGGTCCGCTCGATCGTGGAGCTGGCCCGCGCGAAGAAGGCCAGGGTCGTGCTGGCAGCCCCCACCGGCCGCGCCGCCAAGCGCCTGGCCGAACTGACCGGCGCCGAGGCCTCCACCGTCCATCGCCTACTGGAGCTCAAGCCCGGCGGCGACGCGGCGTACGACAAGGACCGCCCGCTGCAGGCCGACCTGGTGGTCGTCGACGAGGCGTCCATGCTGGACCTGTTGCTCGCCAACAAGCTGGTGAAGGCGGTGCCGCCGGGCGCGCACCTGCTGTTCGTCGGGGATGTCGACCAGTTGCCCAGCGTCGGGGCGGGAGAGGTCCTCAGGGATCTGCTCGCCGACGGCAGCCCCATCCCGGCCGTCCGCCTCACGCGCGTGTTCCGCCAGGCCCAGCAGTCGGGCGTGGTGACGAACGCGCACCGGATCAACGCCGGGCAGCACCCCGTCACCGACGGCATGAAGGACTTCTTCCTCTTCGTCGAGGACGACACGGAGGAGGCCGGACGGCTCACGGTGGACGTGGCGGCCCGTCGCGTTCCGGCCAAGTTCGGCCTCGATCCACGCCGGGACATCCAGGTCCTGGCCCCCATGCACCGGGGTCCGGCAGGCGCGGGCACGCTGAACGGCCTGCTCCAGCAGGCCATCACCCCCGGGCGCCCCGATCTCGCGGAGAAGCGGTTCGGCGGCCGGGTCTTCCGCGTCGGCGACAAGGTCACCCAGATTCGCAACAATTACGAGAAAGGGAAGAACGGCGTCTTCAACGGCACCGTGGGCGTGGTCACCTCGCTCGACCCGGTCGACCAGCGTCTCACGGTGCTGACGGACGAGGACGAGGAGGTTCCGTACGAATTCGACGAACTGGACGAGCTGGCGCATGCGTACGCGGTGACCATCCACCGTTCACAGGGAAGTGAATATCCCGCAGTGGTGATCCCCGTCACCACGGGAGCATGGATGATGCTCCAGCGGAATCTGCTGTACACGGCGGTGACCCGGGCCAAGCAGCTGGTCGTGCTCGTCGGTTCACGCAAGGCGATCGGCCAGGCGGTGCGCACGGTGTCGGCGGGGCGGCGCTGCACGGCGCTCGACTTCCGGCTCGCGGGCTCTTGAAACCTGTTTTCGGGCCGCCGTCGGACACCCTTCTGACCTGGCGATTCGTGAGGCGCCCCGAAAAATGATCGATCAAACGAGTCGTGAAGGTCACAGAGCACTTCCAGATCGAGAAGACAGGGGGCAGGATGACAGGTTGGCGGCACTCAGTGCCGCCAATAGGCCCAATGGTCGACCCCGAGTGCACTCTCCTGAGCCGAATGGGGGAGGCTAGAGACAGTCAGGGCAACCTCGAAGATGAGGCACAACGTCGGTGAGGGAAGACGTGAGCGACAACTCTGTAGTACTGCGGTACGGCGACGGCGAGTACACCTACCCGGTGATTGACAGCACCGTCGGCGACAAGGGCTTTGACATCGGCAAACTCCGCGCCCAGACCGGTCTGGTGACGCTGGACAGCGGATATGGCAACACCGCCGCCTATAAATCCGCCATCACCTACCTCGACGGCGAGCAGGGGATCCTCCGGTACCGCGGCTACCCGATCGAGCAGCTGGCCGAGCGCTCCACCTTCCTGGAGGTGGCCTACCTGCTGATCAACGGTGAGCTGCCCACCGTCGACGAGCTCTCGACGTTCAAGAACGAGATCACGCAGCACACGCTGCTGCACGAGGACGTCAAGAACTTCTACAAGGGCTTCCCGCGCGACGCCCACCCGATGGCCATGCTGTCGTCGGTGGTCTCGGCGCTGTCCACGTTCTACCAGGACAGCCACAACCCGTTCGACGAGCGGCAGCGCAACCTCTCGACGATCCGTCTGCTCGCCAAGCTTCCGACGATCGCGGCGTACGCGTACAAGAAGTCGATCGGTCACCCGTTCGTCTACCCGCGCAACGACCTCGGTTACGTCGAGAACTTCCTGCGCATGACCTTCTCGGTCCCGGCCCAGGAGTTCGAGCTGGACCCGGTCGTGGTCTCCGCCCTCGACAAGCTCCTCATCCTGCACGCCGACCACGAGCAGAACTGCTCCACGTCGACGGTCCGCCTGGTGGGCTCGTCGCAGGCGAACATGTTCGCGTCGATCTCGGCCGGCATCTCCGCCCTGTGGGGCCCGCTGCACGGCGGCGCCAACCAGTCCGTCCTGGAGATGCTCGAGGGCATCCAGGCCAACGGCGGCGATGTCGACTCCTTCATCCGCAAGGTGAAGAACAAGGAGGACGGCGTCCGCCTGATGGGCTTCGGCCACCGGGTGTACAAGTCCTTCGACCCGCGCGCGAAGATCATCAAGGCGGCGGCGCACGACGTCCTCTCCGCCCTCGGCAAGTCCGACGAGCTGCTGGACATCGCCCTGAAGCTGGAGGAGCACGCGCTCTCCGACGAGTACTTCGTCGCGCGCAACCTCTACCCGAACGTCGACTTCTACACCGGCCTGATCTACCGGGCCATGGGCTTCCCGACCGAGATGTTCACGGTCCTGTTCGCCCTCGGTCGCCTTCCGGGCTGGATCGCCCAGTGGCACGAGATGATCAAGGAGCCGGGTTCCCGCATCGGCCGCCCGCGCCAGATCTACACGGGCGTGGTCGAGCGCGACTTCGTTCCGGTCGAGGAGCGCTGACACCTGCCGGTGGGGCGCCGCGACAGGTGGCGCCGTCACACGGATCTCGTATGCAGAGCCCTGCGCACGACTTCGGTCGGGCGTGGGGCTCTTGTGTGTGCGGGGTGGTTCTCGGTGTCCCGGGTCGGGGTGTGGGGCGTATCGGGGGGCGCGAGCCGGTCCTCTGCCTGGCAGGCGGCGGTCGTCACGGTCGGTTGCGGCTAGGGCTGGGGCTGGGGCGGGGCGGGCCGGCGCCTGCCGGTGAGTGGCGCGGCGCTTCACGGCGCCCGGTCGTCCGGATGGCGCATGCGGAGCCCTGCGCACGGCTTCGCCCGGTGGGCTCTTGGGTGCGCGTGCGGCGGTCGCCCTCCGCAGCCAGGCCGGCGGTGGACGCACCACTCGCGCTGCCGCGGACCACCGTGCCGCCCACCGGAGTTCCGCCGATCCGCCCGCCACGGTTCGGCTCCGCCCGCCGCGAGCGGGAGGCCCGGCTGGCCCGGCTGCGGAGGGCGACCGGGGCGTGGGAGCGCGCGGCGGGGGGCCTCTGGCGGTGTCCTTCTCGGTGTCCCACCAGGTGCCGCCGCCCCTGATCGGGGCTCGGGCTCTCGAGTGGCTTGTCGCCTGGGCGTACGTGAGCCCGTCCTCTGGTGCCTGGCCGACGGGTGGTGGCGTAGGCACGGTCGGGTGGTGGCGTAGGCGCGGTCGGCTGTGGTCAGGGCGGCGTGGCTGCGTCCGGCCGGGGGTGCCGGCATCTGCGGGCGCGGGGCGCGGCGGTTCTCGGTGCCTGGTCGCTCGGGTCTCGTATGCAGAGCCATGCGCGCGGCTTCTCGCGCGTGCGGCGTGCTTCCCGGTGTCCCGCCTCGGGCGTGGGGTGCCTCATGGCAGGTGGCGCGTACGGGAATCGGTCTGCGCGGGGAGTGCCGGTGGGAGGCGAACCTCTTCGGTGTCTCGCCGGTGGTGTGCACCAGGGTTCCGCGGTGTCGGCCGGGTCGTGGGGCGGCTTGGCCGGCCGCCGGGCCGACGCGGTCGCGGGCGTCGTGGAGCGCGACTCGTGCCGGGCGGGTGCGGATAGTAGAAGGCGCCCTGGCGGCGGTCCCCCCACGGGCCGACGTCCAGGGCGCCTTCCCATGTCCCGGTGCGGATTCCCCCCACGGGATCCGGCCGGGCGTCTGAGAGAACAGCGCCTGAATCGCTGTGTTACTGCCGTGCAGTTGAGCAAAACGAGCAGAACTCGCCGTACTACTGCTGTGTGCGGTCTGCCGGGACAGCGCACGGTCGGGAGGGCCGCTCAAAGCTTCCCGACGTACGTGCCCCGGCAACGCAACTCTGAGGAAGTCCCCCAAGACATCCTCAGATGCCAGCCAACGCCCCCCAAGACGCTGCCTGACATCGTCAACTTAGACCTTCGAACCCCTTCGATGGTTACGTTCACATCACTGTGATCTGCGTCTCTTGCATATGTCCGTTAGGTGCGCAAGAGCCCCGATATGGCGATCGGGACTCAAGCGTAAGGACGATGCGCGAGTCTTGTGAAGAGCTTATGTGAGCCTGGCGCCGGACTCCAGAGGGGTTCTTACTCGGACTTCGCCGAAAAGTCCGTAGCCTTCACCGAAAAGTCCGAAGTCGCAGGCTGTTCGACACCACGAAAACCGACGAAAAGGCCATCGCCGCCCCCGCGATCATCGGATTCAGCAACCCCGCCGCGGCCAGCGGCAACGCGGCGACGTTGTACCCGAAGGCCCACACGAGGTTGCCCTTGATCGTGGCGAGCGTCCGCCGTGACAGCCGGATGGCGTCCGCCGCCACCCGCAGATCACCGCGCACCAGCGTCAGATCGCTCGCCTCGATCGCCGCGTCCGTCCCCGTCCCCATGGCAAGACCCAGATCCGCGGTGGCAAGCGCGGCCGCGTCGTTGACGCCGTCGCCCACCATGGCCACGCAGCGTCCCTCGCGCCGTAGCCGCCGTACGGCCTCGACCTTGTCCTCCGGCAGGACCTCCGCGATCACCTGATCGGCACCGATGCCGACCGCGTCGGCCACCGCCTCGGCGACCGCCTGGTTGTCCCCGGTCAGCAGCACGGGCGTGAGCCCCAGCGCGCGCAGCTCGCGCACCGCCTCGGCGCTGGTCTCCTTCACCGCGTCCGCGACGGTGACGACACCGCGGGCCGCCCCGTCCCACCCGACCACGACGGCCGTACGACCGTCCCTCTCGGCCTCTTCCTTGGCGCGGGCCAGCCCGATGGGAAGTACGTCGTAGAGGCGCCCCACGACCACGTCACGGCCCTCCACGCGCCCGCGTACGCCTCGCCCGGGTACGTTCTCGAACCCCTCGACCTGCGGCAGCCGCCCGAGCCGCTGTTCCGCGCCCGCGGCGACAGCCCGGGCGACGGGGTGCTCGGAGGCGTGCTCCACGGCGCCCGCGAGCCGCAGCACCTCGTCCTCGTCGGCGCCCTCGGCGGCGTACACCTTCTGGAGGGTCATGCGGCCGGTGGTGACCGTGCCGGTCTTGTCCAGCACGACGGTGTCGACCCGGCGGGTGGACTCCAGCACCTCGGGGCCCTTGATCAGGATGCCGAGCTGCGCGCCGCGTCCCGTGCCGACCATGAGGGCCGTCGGCGTGGCCAGGCCCAGGGCGCACGGGCAGGCGATGATCAGCACGGCGACGGCCGCGGTGAAGGCGGCGACGGTGTCGTCGGTGAGGCCGAGCCAGGCGCCGAAGGTGGCGACCGCGAGGAGGATGACCGCCGGTACGAACACCGCGGAGATCCGGTCGGCGAGCCGCTGCACCTCGGCCTTGCCGTTCTGTGCGTCCTCCACCAGCTTCGCCATCCGCGCGAGCTGCGTGTCGCCGCCGATCCGGGTCGCCTCGACGACCAGCCGCCCGCCCGCGTTGACCGTCGCGCCGGTGACCGCGTCCCCGACCGTCACGTCGACCGGGACGGACTCACCGGTCAGCATGGACGCGTCCACCGCGGAGGCGCCCTCGACGACGGTGCCGTCGGTGGCGATCTTCTCGCCGGGCCGTACGACGAACCGGTCGCCGACCGCCAGCCGGGCGACCGGGACGCGGACCTCACTTCCGTCGCGCAGTACGGCGACGTCCTTCGCGCCGAGCTCCATCAGGGCGCGCAGCGCCGCTCCCGCGCGGCGCTTGGAGCGGGCCTCCAGATAGCGGCCGAGGAGGATGAAGGTGACGACCCCGGAGGCCACTTCGAGGTAGATCTGCGAGGAGCCGTCCACGCGCGAGACGGTGAACTCGAAGGTGTCGTGCATGCCGGGCATGCCCGCGTCGCCCAGGAACAGCGCCCACAGCGACCAGCCGTACGCCGCCAGGGTGCCCATCGAGATCAGCGTGTCCATGGTCGCCGCGCCGTGCCGGGCGTTCGTGAACGCGGCCCGGTGGAAGGGCAGTCCGCCCCAGACGACGACCGGCGAGGCGAGGGTGAGCGCGAGCCACTGCCAGTTGTCGAACTGCAGGGCCGGGATCATCGACAGCAGGATGACGGGTACGGCGAGCAGGGCGGAGAGGGTCAGACGCCGGCGGTAGCCGGTCAGTTCGGGGTCTTCTGGGGACTCCTCGGGCGCGGGTTCCGGGGGAGCCGGCTCCTCGGCCGTGTACCCCGTCCTGTGCACGGTGGCGATCAGGTCGGCGACCTGGATGCCCGCGGGGAAGCTGACCTTCGCCTTCTCCGTCGCGTAGTTCACCGTGGCGGTCACGCCGTCCATGCGGTTGAGCTTCTTTTCGACGCGGGCCGCGCAGGAGGCGCAGGTCATCCCGCCGATGAGCAGCTCGACCTCGGAGGGGGCGGCCGTCGCGGGCGCGCCCGGTGCCTCGGCTATCGGCGGTTGGTCGGTGGCGCGGGTCATGACCAGGCTCAGGCCTTGCCGACCAGTTCGAAGCCCGCCTCGTCGACGGCCGCGCGTACGGCCTCCTCGTCCAGCGGGGCCGCGGAGACGACCGTGACCTCGCCGGTGGACGCGACGGCCTTCACCGAGCTGACACCGGGGAGTTCGGAGAGCTCGCCGGAGACGGCGCCCTCGCAGTGTCCGCAGCTCATGCCGCTCACCTTGTAGACGGCGGTGACGGAACCCGGGGTGTCGGTGTGGGCGGTCATGTGGTTCTCCTCGTCGAGGCATGTGGGGCTGACGGGACCCAGGGGTCCCTTCATCTCCAAGGTATACCCCTGCGGGGTATTTCCCCAAGGGGGGTCGGCGCCTGACGGTACGGCGCGCGACGTCCGAGGGCGCGGTACGAACCGCACGAGGTGCGGCCGAACATGAGTGCCTCCGGCGTCTTCGCCCGGGATGCGGGGCGGCGCCGGGCGACGGAGAGTGGGTCGAGGCGGGGGATCTTTCGTACTCCGGAGCTGATCTATGCGCACCTTGCAGCAGTGCTGCGTCACGTCGCCGTCCGGGCCGGGTCGGGGCGGCCGGGGAGGTCGCCCACCAGCGGGTCGAGGTAGCGGATCAGGGCGTTCTTCAGTTCCTGGACGTAGGCCTCGCGCTCGGCGCCCTCGTGGCCGAGAACCAGCTCCAGACCCGCCTTGTACATGCCCAGGCACATATGGGCGGTCCGGGTGAGGTCGGCCGGGTCGGCGTCGGGCAGGAACGAGGAGAGCAGGTCCTGGATCCGGGACAGCAGGGTCGCGTGCAGGGCGTCGTGTTCCTCGGTGATGCGGCCGGGGATGTCGGGGCCGTGCATCAGCGCGAAGAACACCGGGTGCTCGCAGTTGAAGGCGATGAACCGGTCGACGGCCGAGCCGACTGCCTCGGCCAGGGATGTCGCGGGGTCGACCGGGGCGAGTGCCTCGCCGTACGTCTCGCGCATCTCGTGCATGAGGCGGTCGCCCAGCTCGATCGCGATCGCTTCCTTGTTCGGGAAGAACTGGTACAGCGTGCCCGGTGACACGCCTGCCTCGCGGGCGATGGCGTTGGTGCTGGCGGCCGTGTAGCCGGTGGTGGTGAAGACGGTGGCCGCGGCTTCGAGCAGCTGGGCGATGCGGCGCTCGCCGCGGGCCTGGCGGCGGCGCGGCTGTTCCTTGTCCTGGTGGACCTGGTCGTCTTTCTCCCGGTTGGCGGACACGCGTTATCCCCAGTTCTCCGAACGCGATTGACAAACGCGAGTGGTCGCTCGCATTCTTGAGAAACGCGAGCGATCTCTCGTGTTTGCCAGTCTATGGCAGTGACGGCTTCATGCAGCCCGGGCTGCGCTCAGCATGGATCAGGGTGAAGGGGACACCGCACAATGACCGAAGTCAACAGGCCGCCCCGTGTCGGAGGCTGGACCCGTTTCGTGACGGCCCGCCCCCGGTTGTCGCTGCTCGCGGCCCTGGTGATCACCGCGCTCGCCGTGCTCGCGGGCAGCGGCGTCGCCGACCGGCTGGGCAGCGGCGGCTGGGAGGACCCGAACGCCGAGTCGACCTATGCGACCAAGGCGCTGGAGCGCGAGTTCCCCGCCTCCCAGTCCAACCTCCTGCTCTTCGTGGACGCGGGCGACGCCTCGGTGGACGACCCCGCGGTCGCCGCGGAGGCCCGGCGGATAGCAGCGCGTCTGGCCGGCGAGAAGGGGATCACGGGGGTCGGTTCCTACTGGCAGGCGGACCCCTCGGCGGCCGCTGCCCTGCGCGCCGAGGACGGCCAGGAGGCCCTGATCGCCGCCCGCATCACCGGCCAGGAGAAGGAGGCGGGGGAGACCCTGGACCGCATCGCGCCCGAGTTCCGGGGTGCGCACGGCCCGGTGGAGGTCAGCGTCGGCGGCCCGGTCGCGGTGCGCCACGAGATGCAGACGATCATCCAGGAGGACCTGATCCGGGCCGAGGTGATCGCCCTGCCGGTCACCCTGGTGCTGCTGGTGATGGTCTTCGGCAGCGCGGTCGCGGCCCTGCTGCCGCTCGGTATCGGCATCGTCGCCATCCTCGGGACGAACGCGGTGCTGCGCGGCCTCACCGAGGTCACCGACGTCTCGGTCTTCGCGATGAACCTCACCACGGCCCTGGGCCTGGGCCTGGCCGTCGACTACGCGCTCTTCATCGTCCGGCGCTTCCGTGAGGAACTCGCCACCGGCGCCGAACCGTTGACCGCGGTCGGCACAACCCTGCGCACAGCCGGCCGCACCGTGCTCTTCTCGGCCCTCACCGTCGCGGTGTCCCTCGCGGCGATGCTGCTCTTCCCCCAGTACTTCCTGCGGTCCTTCGCCTACGCCGGTATCGCGGTGGTGCTGCTGGCCGCGGCGGCCGCGCTGATCCTCCTCCCGGCGGCACTGGTCCTGCTCGGCCACCGGGTCAACTCCCTGGACCTGCGCCGCCTGTTCCGGCGCGGTCGGCGCGCGAGCGGGCCGCAGGACCCGAAGGCGTCCGCCCAGGAGCCCGGCACATCCGCTACGTCCGGCACGTCCGGCCCCTCAGGCGGGACCGGCCCGTCCAGCGCCTCGGAAGGCAAGGCCTGGGCCCGCACGGCGAACCTCGTCATGCGCCGCGCCCCCTTCTTCGCCCTGGGTACCACCGCCGTCCTGGTCCTGCTCGGACTGCCCTTCCTGGGCGTGAAGTTCGGCACCGCTGACGACCGCCAGCTGCCGTCGAGCGCCGAGTCCCATGTCGTGCAGCAGCACATCCGCGACGGCTTCCCGGGCAGCCCCGGCGGCGGCCTGGAGGTGCTGGCCGAGGGGCGCGCGACCGAGGCGCAGTACGCCGCCTACAAGGAGCGGATCGCCGCCCTCCCGGAAGTGCTCCGCGTGGACGGGCCGCTGGTGCAGGGTGACTCGGCGTACTTCACGGTGCTCCCGAAGGGCGAGGCGGTCGACGACCCGGCCCAGCGCCTGGTGGACGAACTGCGCGCCACACAGGCGCCGTTCGACACCAAGGTGACCGGCGCGGCCGCGGTCCTGGTCGACTCCAAGGACGCGATAGCCGAGCGCCTGCCCCTGGCGGCAGCCTTCATCACGATCGTCACCCTGCTGCTGGTGTTCCTGCTGACGGGCAGCGTGCTGATCCCGATCCAGGCGGTGGTGCTCAACGCGCTGAGCCTGACGGCGATGTTCGGCGCCGTGGTCTGGATCTTCCAGGACGGCCATCTGTCCGGCCTGCTCGGCTTCACCACCCCAGGCTCGATCGAGACGACCCTCCCGGTGCTGATGTTCTGCGTCGCCTTCGGCCTGTCGATGGACTACGGCGTGTTCCTGCTGTCCCGCATCAAGGAGGAGTACGACACGACGGGCGACCACGACCAGGCGGTCCGCCACGGTCTGCAGCGCACCGGAGGACTGATCACCGCGGCGGCCGTGATCCTCGCGGTGGTGATGGTCGCGATAGGCACCTCGCGGGTGACCAACACCAAGATGCTCGGCCTCGGCATCGCCCTGGCCGTGCTGATGGACGCGATGATCGTCCGCAGCCTCCTGGTCCCGGCGATCATGCGCCTCACGGGCCGGGCGACCTGGTGGGCCCCGGGACCGCTGCGGCGCTTCCACGAGCGGTTCGGAGTCAGCGAGTCGGGCGACGAACCGACGCCGGCCCCGGCGACCGAACCCACTCAGGAGCGGGACAAGGTGAGCGCGCACCGCTGACCTGCGAGGGGGTGCGGGTGCCGTACCGCAACCCCGGTGGAGCGTCTAGCGTTCCCCACGATCTCCGTGCAAGGGGCGCGGCCGAAAGGAGACCGGCATGCGGGCAGTGGTGTTCGAGCGGTACGGCGAAGCGGCCGAGGTGCGTGAGGTGCCCGACCCGCACCCGGCCCCGCACGGAGTGACCGTGCGGGTCGAGGCGACGGGGCTGTGCCGCAGTGACTGGCACGGCTGGCAGGGCCACGACCCCGGCATCCGGCTGCCGCATGTGCCGGGCCATGAAATCGCCGGCGTGGTCGAGGCGGTGGGCGACCGGGTGACCGCCTGGCGCCCCGGCGACCGGGTCACCGTGCCGTTCGTGTGCGCCTGCGGCAGCTGCGCGGCGTGTGCTGCCGGCGACCAGCAGGTCTGCGAGCGTCAGACCCAGCCCGGCTTCACCCACTGGGGCTCCTTCGCCCAGTACGTGGCGCTGGATCACGCCGATGTGAACCTCGTCGCCGTACCCGAGGAGATGTCGTTCGCGACGGCGGCCTCGCTGGGCTGCCGGTTCGCCACGGCGTTCCGGGCGGTCGTGCAGCAGGGCCGGGTGGCGGCGGGGGAGTGGGTCGCCGTGCACGGCTGCGGCGGGGTCGGCCTGTCGGCGGTGATGATCGCGGCGGCGTCGGGCGCGAGGGTCGTCGCGGTGGACGTCTCACCGCAGGCCCTGGACCTGGCGCGGAAGTTCGGGGCAGCGGAGTGCGTGGACGCGTTGAGCACACCAGATACCGCGGCCGCGATCCACGCCCTGACCGGCGGCGGGGCCCACCTCTCCCTGGACGCCCTCGGGTCACCCACCACCTGCGCCGCCTCCGTCAACAGCCTGCGCCGCCGAGGCCGGCACATCCAGGTGGGCCTGCTGCCCTCGGAGTCCGGCACGACCCCGGTCCCCATGGCCCGCGCGATCGCCCTCGAACTCGAACTGCTGGGCAGCCACGGCATGGCCGCGCACACTTACCCGCCGATGCTGGAGCTGGTGCGGGCGGGTGCGTTGCGGCCGGATCTGCTGGTGACGTCGACGATCACGCTGGACGCGGTGCCGTCGGCACTGACGGCGCTCGGGACGGCGCCGGGGGCGGGGGTGACGGTCATCGAGCCGTGGAGCTGAGATCTGCCTCGGAGCCGAGGTCCGCGGAGCTGAGCGCGGCCCACTGGTGGTCGAGGAGGGCCATCAGCACCTCGTCGACCCATTCGCCGTCCCGCAGTTCGACCTCCCGGCGGATCCCCTCGACCGCGAATCCGACTTTCTCGTAGACGTGCAGGGCGCGGAGGTTGTAGGCGTACGCCTCCAACTGGATCCGGTGCAGTCCCAGTTGTTCGAAGCCGTGGCCGACGATGAGCCGGGCGGCCTCGGTGCCCAGGCCCCGGCCCCGGCCGCGCGGTCCGATCAGGGTGCGGAAGGTGCAGCTGCGTGCGTCGGGATCCCACTCGTACAGCACGACCTCACCGACGAGTTCGCCGGTCGCGCGATCGATGACGGCGAGGTCGAGGCGGTCCGGCTGGTCGGAGCGGGTGCCGTACCAGGAGCGCAGGCGTTGAGGGGTGAGCTCGGCGGGCGAATCCCCGGTGAAGCGCTGGACCTCCGGATCGCCGATGATCTCCCACATGCCTTCGGCGTCAGCCTCGGTGAACGGGCGGAGCACGGTTCTGTCGCCGGTCAGGGTGGGTTTGACGGAGAAGCTCATGGGGCGACTGTGCCCCACGGGGCGGTGGGGGCACAGCCGATTTTCCGGGAGGTCAATCCGATCTGCGCCCTCGGTTGCCCGGGCGGGACGCTACCCAGGCCCGGACGGTGTCGGGATACCAGAAAGGCTTGCCGCGCTCCACATGGTCGGGCGGCGGCAGCAACCCGTGCTTGCGGTAGGACCGTACGGTGTCCGGCTGCACCTTGATGTGAGCCGCGATCTCCTTGTAGGACCAGAGCCTTCGGTCGGTCATCGGTTGCACCTCCCTGCGCGCGCCGCGGCGGCGACCGGGGGCGGTCGTCGGGGGTACCGTGCGCTGCGCTGGCGATCACAAAGCCTGTGCCCCGCCAACGACGCACCGTGAGAAGGGGACAGTGCCTGTGCACGGGGTGTGACGCAAGACCTGCGGACATGCGACATGTGTGACACGGAAGGTGCCTTTGTGACACGAGTGCTGCAAAGGCACCGGAGTCGTGCAGGGCGCGGCACATTGACAGCCCCCCCCGCTAAGTCGCCCCAAGGGGGCGCGGGGCCGTGTCGACTTGCGGCTCCGCCGCGTGGGCGCGGTCAGCCCCCACAACCCGCACACGCCCCACCACCGCACCCGGCGGACGCCCAGGCGCCCGGCATCCCAGGCAGGACCTCGTTCGAATGTCCGGACAAAATATTGACAGCCCTCCCCGGTCAGGCTAGAAAACCGAAGAGAGCCGAAGCGCAACGCTGACGGAAGCGCCGCCACAAGGGAGACCGAGGGAAACCGATGGCGTACGACTTGATCACCATGGGGCGGATCGGAGTGGACCTCTACCCCCTGCAGACCGGCGTCCCGCTGCCGCAGGTCACGTCCTTCGGCAAGTTCCTCGGCGGCTCGGCGAGCAACGTAGCGGTCGCCGCGGCCCGCCTGGGACGCCGTACCGCGGTGATCACCCGCACCGGCGACGACCCCTTCGGCACCTACCTCCACGAGGCCCTGAAGGGCTTCGGCGTCGACGACCGCTGGGTCACCCCGGTCCCCGGCCTGCCCACCCCGGTCACCTTCTGCGAGGTCTTCCCGCCGGACGACTTCCCGCTGTACTTCTACCGGCAGCCCAAGGCCCCTGACCTGGAGATCGACGCCCACGAGCTGGACCTCGACGCCATCCGTGACGCCCGTATCTTCTGGGTCACCGGCACCGGCCTGAGTGAGGAGCCCAGCCGTACGGCGACGCTGGCGGCGCTCGCCCATCGTGCCAAGGCCGGTACGACGGTCTTCGACCTCGACTGGCGTCCCATGTTCTGGAAGGACACAGCCGGGAGCGGCCCCGACGCGGCCCGCCCCTTCTACGCCGAGGCCCTGAAGCACACCACCGTCGCCGTCGGCAATCTCGACGAGGTGGAGGTCGCGACCGGCGTGCGCGAACCGCATGCCGCGGCCCGCGCGCTGCTGGACGCCGGTGTCGAGGTCGCGGTCGTCAAGCAGGGCCCCAAGGGCGTCCTCGCCGTCAACAGCAAGGGCGACCAGGCCGAGGTGCCGCCGCTGCCCGTGAACGTGCTCAACGGGCTCGGCGCCGGTGACGCCTTCGGCGGTTCGCTCTGCCACGGCCTGCTCGAAGGCTGGGACCTGGAGACGATCACGCGGCACGCCAATGCGGCCGGCGCCATCGTCGCCTCCCGTCTGGAGTGCTCCTCCGCGATGCCGACGCCGGACGAGATCGAGGCCGCGATCGCCGCGGGGGCCGTCAAGTGACCGTCGACATCGGAGAACTCGTCCGCCTGCGCACCCAGCGCCCCGAGGCGATCGCCGAGGCGGCGGCCCGCCGCCCCCGCCGCCCGCTGCTCGGCGACTCCGGCCGGCTGATGATCGTCGCCGCAGACCACCCGGCCCGGGGCGCCCTCGGTGTCGGAGACCGCAGACTCGCCATGGCCAACCGCGCCGACCTGCTGGAACGTCTCTGCCTTGCGCTTGGCCGCCCCGGCGTCGACGGTGTCCTCGCGACCGCGGACATCCTGGACGACCTGCTGTTGCTCGGCGCCCTCGATGGCAAGGTCGTCATGGGGTCCATGAACCGCGGCGGCCTGCAGGGCGCGAGCTTCGAACTCGACGACCGCTTCACCGGCCACCGCCCCGAGGACATCCGGCGCCTCGGATTCGACGCCGGCAAGCTGCTCCTGCGTATCGCCTACGACGACCCGGGTTCCCTCACCACCCTGGAGTCCACCGCCCGTGCCATCGACGAGATGGCGGCGCGGGAACTCCCGGTCTTCGTCGAACCGTTCATCAGTCACCGCACCCCCGAGGGCAAGATCGCCAACGACCTGTCCGCCGAGGCCGTCACCAAGTCCATCGCCATCGCCTCGGGTCTCGGCGGCACCTCCGCCTACACCTGGCTGAAGCTCCCGGTGACCGAGAACCCCGACGACATGGCCGAGGTCATGCAGACCTCCACGCTGCCGACGGTTCTGCTCGGCGGCGAGGTCGGCGACGATCAGGACGGGGCATACGAGAAGTGGCGCGGCGCACTCCAACTGCCCACCGTGCAAGGCCTGGTGGTCGGACGCTCGCTGCTCTACCCGGCGGACGGGGACGTGGCCGGCGCCGTCGACACCGCCGTAGGACTGCTGTGAGGGCCTTATGACGAACCACGAGCCGCACACCGGGACGAACAACGGGCCGTACGCCGGGACGGGCAACGGGCTGTACGTCCCGACGGGCACCACCGCCGACGCGAACTACGTGCTCGACATCGACCCCAAACGGGCCGGGTGGACCCACAGCAGCCTGCGGATCGTGGAGTTGGAGCCCGGTGGCACGCACATGTTCACCACCGGTGACAGTGAATGGATCGTGCTTCCGCTGAACGGCGGATGCACCGTGGACATCGAGAACGAGAAGTACCAACTCCTGGGCCGGGACAGCGTATTCAGTGGAGTCACCGACTTCGCCTACGTGCCCCGTGACGCCCGGGCACAGATCGCCTCCGGCGCGGGTGGCCGCTTTGCTTTGGCAGGAGCGAAGTGCGAGCGAAGACTCCCCGCCCGCTACGGCCCCGCGCCGGAGGTCTTGGTCGAAGAGCGCGGCAGCGGCTCCTGCACGCGCCGAGTCCGCAACTTCGCCTCCGCCGACGCCTTCGACTGCGACAGGCTCATCGCCGTCGAGGTGATCACCCCCGGCGGCAACTGGTCCTCGTATCCGCCGCACAAGCACGACGAATCCCGGCCCGGCCAGGAGTCCGAGCTGGAGGAGATCTACTACTTCGAGATCGACGGCCCGAACGGATTCGGCTACCAGCGCGTATTCCCCTCGCGTGAGGGCGGATCCGACGTCCTCGCGGAGGTCCGCTCCGGTGACGCCGTGCTCGTCCCCGACGGATGGCACGGCCCGTCCATCGCCCAGCCCGGTCACGACATGTACTACCTGAACGTGATGGCCGGTCCGGGCGAGACGCGGGAGTGGCGGATCTGCTTCCATCCGGACCACGTAGAAGGCACAGGGGGTTACCGATGACCTCAACGACGAGGCTCACGGTCGCACAGGCGCTCGTCCGCTTCCTGTCCGCCCAGTACACCGAGCGGGACGGCGTACGGCAGCGCCTGATCGGCGCCACCTGGGGCATCTTCGGCCACGGCAACGTCGCCGGGATCGGCCAGGCGCTCGTCGAGTACGGCGAGGTCATGCCGTACCACCAGGGCCGTAACGAACAGGCGATGGTGCACGCGGCCGTCGGGTTCGCCCGCCAGTCGAACCGCCTCTCCACACACGCCGTGACCACGTCCATCGGCCCCGGCGCGACCAACCTCGTCACCGGCGCCGCCCTCGCGACCATCAACCACCTCCCGGTGCTGCTCCTCCCCGGCGACATCTTCGCCACCCGCCCCGCCGACCCGGTCCTCCAGCAGCTCGAAGTGCCGTATGCGTGCGATATGTCGGTGAATGACTGTCTACGCCCGGTGTCGAAGTACTTCGATCGGATCACCAGGCCGCAGGCCCTGATCCCGTCGGCCCTCCATGCCATGCGGGTGCTCACGGACCCGGTCGAGACGGGCGCGGTCACCCTCGCGCTGCCGCAGGACGTCCAGGCCGAGGCGTACGACTGGCCGGACGAGTTCTTCGCCGAGCGCGTCTGGGCCGTGCGGCGTCCGGGCGCCGATCCGACCGAACTCGCCGAGGCCGTACGGATGATCCGCGGCGCCCGGCGCCCGCTCGTCATCGCCGGCGGCGGCGTCCACCACAGCCGCGCCGAGGAGGCCCTCGCCGAGTTCGCGGAGTTCACCCGCATCCCGGTCGCCTCCACCCAGGCCGGCAAGGGTTCCCTGCGCCACGACCACCCCCAGGACGTCGGGGGAGTGGGCCACACCGGCACCGCCGCCGCCGACGAACTCGCCCGCACCGCCGACCTGGTGATCGGCGTCGGCACCCGCCACACCGACTTCACCACCGCCTCCGGCACCCTCTTCACCGGCGACGGCGTGCGCTTCCTCAACCTCAACATCGCGCCCTACGACGGCCACAAGCTCGCCGGCATGCCGCTCATCGCGGACGCCCGCAGCGGCCTCGCCGAGCTGACCCAGGCGCTGGAGATCCACGAGCACCGGGTCACCGACTCCTACGTCATCGAGTACACCGAGGACAAGGAGCGCTGGGAGCAGCGCGTCGACGCCTGCTATGAGGCCGACGAGCCGGACGTACGGCCGACGCAGCCGCAGGTCCTCGGCGCGCTGGACGCTATCGTCGACGAGTCGGACGTGATCATCAACGCCGCCGGTTCGCTCCCCGGCGACCTGCACAAACTGTGGCGGGCCCGCTCCCGGGACCAGTACCACGTGGAGTACGGCTACTCCTGCATGGGCTACGAGATCCCGGCCGCGATCGGCGTGAAGATGGCCGCGCCCGAGCGCGACGTCTGGGCGCTGGTCGGCGACGGCATCTATCTGATGATGCCGACCGAGATCGTGACCGCCGTGCAGGAGGGCGTCGCGATCAAGGTGTTGCTGGTGCAGAACCACGGGTACGCGTCCATCGGCGGCCTGTCGGAGGAGACGGGTGCCGAGCGCTTCGGCACCGCCTACCGCCACCGCGCGGCCGACGGCACCTTCACCGGCGCCCCGCTCCCCGTCGACCTGGCCGCCAACGCGGCCAGCCTGGGCATGCGGGTGCTGCGCGCGAAGACCGTACGTGACCTGCGCGAGGCGCTCGCCGAGGCCCGCGCGGCGGACACTCCCACATGTGTCTACGTCGAGACCGAAACGGCAGACACTGTGTCGGGCGCGCCGCCCGCGCATGCCTGGTGGGATGTTCCTGTGGCCGAGACCGCGACCCGACCGTCGGCGGTCAAGGCACGGGAGCTGTACGAACGGCACGTCTCGACCCGACGCCGCCATCTGTGAAGGAGTTACTGGGCATGACGAAGATCGTCAACCACTGGATCGGCGGCAAGACCGCCGAAGGCGCGTCGGGCACGTTCGGGCCGGTCACCGACCCGGCGACCGGCGCGGTCACCACGAAGGTCGCGTTCGCCTCGGTCGACGAGGTGGACGCCGCGGTCGCGTCCGCCAAGGAGGCCTACGCGACCTGGGGCCAGTCGTCGCTGGCGCAGCGCACCTCGATCCTGTTCAAGTTCCGGGCGCTGCTGGACGCCAACCGGGACGCGATCGCCGAGCTGATCACCGCCGAGCACGGCAAGGTGCACTCCGACGCCCTCGGTGAGGTGGCGCGCGGCCTGGAGATCGTCGATCTGGCGTGCGGCATCAGCGTGCAGCTGAAGGGCGAGCTGTCGACGCAGGTCGCCAGCCGCGTGGACGTCTCGTCGATCCGGCAGCCGCTCGGTGTCGTCGCGGGCATCACGCCGTTCAACTTCCCGGCGATGGTCCCGATGTGGATGTTCCCGATGGCCATCGCGTGCGGCAACACCTTCGTGCTGAAGCCGTCCGAGAAGGACCCGTCGGCGGCGATCAAGATCGCTGAGCTGCTGGCCGAGGCCGGTCTCCCCGACGGCGTCTTCAACGTCGTCCACGGCGACAAGGTGGCCGTCGACCGGCTGCTCGAGCACCCGGACGTCAAGGCCGTGTCCTTCGTCGGCTCGACGCCGATCGCCCGCTACATCCACACCACGGCCGCCGCCAACCACAAGCGCGTCCAGGCCCTGGGCGGCGCCAAGAACCACATGCTGGTCCTCCCTGACGCCGACCTCGACGCGGCCGCCGACGCCGCCGTCTCCGCCGCCTACGGCTCCGCGGGCGAGCGTTGCATGGCCATCTCCGCCGTCGTCGCCGTCGGCTCCATCGGCGACGAGCTGGTGGAGAAGATCCGCGAGCGCGCCGAGAAGATCAAGATCGGCCCCGGCAACGACCCGACCTCCGAGATGGGCCCGCTGATCACCGCCGTGCACCGCGACAAGGTGGCGTCCTATGTCGAGGGCGCGGCGGCCGAGGGCTGCGAGGTCGTGCTCGACGGCACCGGATACACCGTCGACGGTTTCGAGGACGGCCACTGGATCGGCATCTCGCTGCTCGACAAAGTGCCCACTTCCGCGAAGGCGTACCAGGAGGAGATCTTCGGCCCCGTCCTGTGCGTGCTGCGCGCCGAGACGTACGAGGACGGCGTGGCGCTGATCAACGCCTCGCCGTTCGGCAACGGCACCGCGATCTTCACCCGGGACGGCGGCGCCGCCCGCCGCTTCCAGCTGGAGATCGAGGCCGGCATGGTCGGCGTGAACGTCCCGATCCCGGTCCCCGTCGGCTACCACAGCTTCGGCGGCTGGAAGGACTCGCTCTTCGGCGACCACCACATCTACGGCAACGACGGCACGCACTTCTACACCCGCGGCAAGGTCGTCACCACCCGCTGGCCCGACCCGGCCGACGCCCCCACCGGCGTTGACCTGGGCTTCCCGCGCAACCACTGAGCACAGCGTTCGCGTGCCCGCTGAGCTGCTGGTTCCTGTTCAGCGGGCACCGTCTGCCCTGTCCAGGATCGGGCCCCGGGGCGGGCGTCTTGGGTGTGGTGCGCGGTGTCCGCGGCGGGGGCTGCGGAAGTCACTGTTCGGCAACGTGAGTCGCATGACCTGTAGCGCCTGGGCAGTCTGTCCGGGTGCAGATGACAGAAGCCTTTGCGACGACCGTCGCCTCTGTGTCGTCGGCGATTCTCATCGCCGGCACGTTGGAGGCGGCCGCCTTTGGCAAGGCAGTTCAGGGTTGGACACGCACAGCGGTCGACAACTTCATGAACAAGGGCGTGGAACTGGCGGCCATGACGCCGTCAGAACGCGAGGTGGCCTCGCGGGCATTCAAGGCCGAATGGTTGCCGAAGTATGGCTTGGGGGCCGCGAAGTCGCTCTCCTTTTTGGCGCTTGGCCTCCTGTGGGGTGTGCTCATGGTCGCGCAGGCCGTGGCGATCCTCATGTGCCTGCTTTGGCTGGCGGACCCGAAGGGGCCGAAAGACGTCGAGATCGCCAAGGCGCTGGTCGGTATTGTGGCCGCCGGCGCCGTCGTCGTCGCTGCGGTGCCGATCATCCGCGTGATGTACTCGCCCCTCGGTCCTCTGGCAGAAGTGTGGCTGGAGCGGAGACTCAGGGAAGCGGCTCGTCGGCTCTCCGCACCGAGCGCGGATGAAGAGCAGGCCGAGGAGTTGGCGCCGCGGCGGCTTCCGAGCCCGCGCGAACCCGATGAAGCCCCGGCCGGGGACAGTCCAGAGTTCCCGCGCAACCACTGACACCCGGTGTCGGGGGCCGTCCGAATCGCGGACGGCCCCATTTTTTTGTGCGCCCGCGCTGCGGTTCCCGCACCCGTTCAAGCCGCCCAGTACGCGGCCTTGACGCGACGTTAACGCGCGAAGTAGGGCGTCGGAGCCACGGATTCCGTAGGTGAACACCCATTGACGCGATGGTTTCCGTCAATGTTGCATCCCCCTCGTGACCGACACCCTCACCCCCGTCGAGGGCGCCGCAGTCGAGGCGTCGGACGGCCCCCAGAAGCTGAAGCGCTCCATCGGCGTGGTCGGCGGCACCCTGCTCACGCTCTCCTGCGTGACCCCGGCCTCCACCCTCTTCGTGGTCGTCCCCGACCTGTTCGGCTCGCTCGGCACCGCCACCGCCCTGACGATCGCCATCGGCTCCCTGCTCTGCATCGCCGTGGCGTTCTGCTACTCGGAGCTGGGCACCCTCATCCCCAGCGCGGGCGGCGAGTACGCGATGGTGTCCACGCTGGCCGGACGGCTGGCGGGCTGGCTGGTCTTCGTGCTGTCGCTGCTGGTCGTCATGGTCGTCCCGCCGGTGATCGCGATGGGCACGGCCGACTACCTCGCCCCGATCGTCGACCTCGACCCGTCGATGGCCGGCGCAGGCGTCATGCTGCTCGCCACCCTCGCCGGCCTGCTCGACCTGCGCGCCAACGCCTGGATCACCGGCGTCTTCCTGGTCCTGGAGGTCATCGCCGCGGCCGTGGTGGCGGTGCTGGGCTTCGCGCACGCCGAGCGCGGCCCCGCGAGCCTGGTCTCGATGGAGGTGGCCGGAGCGGACGGCC
The DNA here is from genome assembly GCF_053608645.1 of Streptomyces sp. NPDC055013. NCBI lineage: Bacteria > Bacillati > Actinomycetota > Actinomycetes > Kitasatosporales > Streptomycetaceae > Streptomyces > Streptomyces sp. NPDC055013. The sequence goes on along the minus strand of NZ_JBSGVW010000014.1, from coordinate 6,430 downwards.
GTACGGACACCGTGACGGCCCTGCTCGTCGTCTCCGGGCTCGCGATCGCCCTCTTCGTCACCCAGGGCTTCTCGACGGCCGTCTACCTCTCCGAGGAACTGGAGAACCCGCGCCGCAACGTCGCCCGCACGGTGCTCGCCACCCTCGCCATCTCCGCCGTGATCATCCTGGTCCCGGTCGCCGCGATCACCCTGGGCGCCTCGGACATCGGGGAACTGACCGGCGGCGACATCGGCGCCATGGTCACCGCCTGGTCCAACTCCGCGGTCGGCACCTTCGTCAGCCTCTGCGTGGCCCTGGCGATCATCAACGCGGGCATCGTCATGGTCATCCAGAACTCCCGCGTGCTGTTCGCCTCCGCCCGCGACCAGGCCTGGCCCGAGCCGGTCAACAACGTCCTCGCCAGGCTCGGCCGCTTCGGCTCCCCGTGGGTCGCCACCCTCGCCGTCGGAGTGCCCGGCGCCGCGCTGTGCTTCGTCAACCTCGACACCCTGTACGGCGTGACGGGCGTCTCGGTGACCGGCATGTACCTCCTCGTCGCGGTCGCCGCGCTGGCGGCCCGCCGCACCCCGCACAAGCACACACCGGCATGGCGGATGCCGCTGTGGCCGCTGATGCCGGTGCTGTTGATCGTGGTTCTCGTGTACATCCTCAGCCGGCAGGAGACGAGTCACCTCCTTTGGACGGGCGGCATCACGGCGGTGGCCACCCTGTACTGGGCGCTGTACCTGCGCCCCCGCAGGCAGACACGGTGGCTCGTTTCCATTCCGGAGGACCAACAGACCTGAAGGGGCGCGGGGAATGCGCCGCCGTACCACGGACGCGGTAGACAAAAGCCCCGCCGTACCCCCACGGGAGGTCCCGTGATTCAGCCCTCGGTCGATAACTTGCCGACAGGTTCGCCCCGTACCGTTGGAGCATGGATCTTCGACTGCCCGCGCTGCGAGGGCTGCGGAAGCCGCGGCGGCTGCTGGCCCCCGCGGCCGCCGTTGTCGTTTTTGCCGGTGCCGGGACATGGACGGCCGTCGCCGACGACGACGCCCCGGCGGTACGGCGCGCCGACCGGATCATGGACATGGGCGACGGGGTGCGCATCGACACCTCGTACTTCACGGCCGCCGACAGCGGCCGCCGCCCCGCCGTCCTCCTCGCGCACGGCTTCGGCGGCAGCAAGGACGACGTACGGCAGCAGGCCGAGGACCTCGCCCGGGACGGGTACGCGGTCCTGACGTGGTCGGCCCGCGGCTTCGGGAAGTCGACCGGCAAGGTCGGCCTGAACGACCCGAAGGGCGAGGTCGCCGACGTCTCCCGACTGCTCGACTGGCTGGCGAAGCAGCCCCAGATCGAGCTCGACAAGGCCGGCGACCCGCGCGTGGGCATGGCGGGCGGCTCCTACGGCGGCGCCATCTCGCTGCTGGCCGCCGGCCACGACGACCGGGTCGACGCCATCGCCCCGGCGATCACGTACTGGAACCTCGCGGACGCCCTGTTCCCGAACGGCGTCTTCAAGAAGCTCTGGGCGGGCATCTTCGTCAACACCGCGGGCGGCTGCGACAAGTTCGAGACGCAGATCTGCGACATGTACGAACGGGTCGCCGAGTCCGGCACTCCGGACGCACCGGCCCGCACCATGCTGGAGGAGCGCTCACCGTCCGCCGTCGGCGACCGCATCGACGTGCCGACCCTGCTCATGCAGGGCCAGTCCGACTCCCTCTTCACGCTCGGCCAGGCCGACCGCGCGGCGAAGGCGATCCGCGCCAACGGCGCCCCCGTCGACGTCGACTGGATCTCCGGCGGCCACGACGGCGGCGACATGGAGACGAGCCGTATCCAGGGACGCGTGCAGTCCTGGTTCGACCGCTACCTCAAGGACGACAAGAGCGCCGACACCGGCCCGGCCTTCCGCGTCACCCGCACCGGCGGCGTCGACTCCACCGACGGCCAGGCCATGCTGCGGGGCGCGAGCGCGGACACCTACCCCGGCCTGGAGAGCGGGCGGAAGTCCATCGCCCTCACCGGCCGCGAGCAGCGCTTCGCCAACCCGGCCGGCGCCAACCCGCCCGCCGTCTCCGCCCTGCCCGGCCTCGGCGGCTCCGGCGGCCTCGCCCAGCTGTCCTCGCTCGGCGTCGGGGTGTCGCTGGACTTCCCGGGCCAGTTCGCCGCGTTCGAATCGGCACCGGTCGCCGACAACCTGCACATCACCGGCTCCCCGACGGCGACCGTCCACGTCAGGTCGACCAGCGAGGACGCGGTGCTCTTCGGCAAGGTCTACGACGTCGGCCCCGACGGCACCCAGCAGGTGCTGCCGTCCCAGCTGGTCACGCCCCTGCGCGTCGAGGGCGCCAAGTCCGGCAAGGACGTGACGGTCACGCTCCCCGCCATCGACCACGACATCGAGAAGGGCCACAGCCTGCGCCTGGTCCTGTCCTCCACGGACCTCGGCTACGCCTCCCCGGCCTCCCCGGCGACGTACACGGTCTCCCTGAAGGGCGACCTGTCCGTGCCGACCGCGCCCGGCGTGAGCACCGCCGAGACCCCGCTGCCGGCCTGGGTGTGGTGGCTGCCGCCGGCCGCCGCGGTCATCGCCCTGGCCCTGCTGCTGACGGCCCGCCGCCGCACCGCCACCCCCGCGCCCGACCCGGAGCTGGCCGAAGTCCCGCTCCAGATCACCGACTTGAGCAAGCGGTACGCGGGCTCGCAGGACCGCTACGCGGTACAGGACCTGTCCTTCCGGGTCGAGAAGGGCCAGGTCCTCGGCCTCCTCGGCCCGAACGGCGCGGGCAAGACGACGACGCTGCGCATGTTGATGGGCCTGATCAAGCCGGACGCCGGCGAGATCCGCATCTTCGGCCACGCCATCCGCCCCGGCGCACCCGTCCTCTCCCGCGTCGGCGCCTTCGTCGAGGGCGCCGGCTTCCTCCCGCACCTCTCGGGCCGGGAGAACCTGGAGCTGTACTGGCAGGCCACCGGCCGCCCGCCGCAGGACGCCCACCTCGACGAGGCCCTGGAGATCGCCGGCCTCGGCGACGCACTCGCCCGCGCGGTGCGCACGTACTCCCAGGGCATGCGTCAGCGCCTGGCCATCGCCCAGGCCATGCTCGGCCTCCCGGACCTCCTGATCCTCGACGAACCGACCAACGGCCTCGACCCGCCCCAGATCCGCGAGATGCGCCAGGTGATGATCCGCTACGCGGCCGCGGGCCGCACGGTGATCGTCTCCAGCCACCTGCTGGCGGAGGTCGAACAGTCCTGCACCCACCTCGTGGTGATGGACCGCGGCCGCCTCGTGCAGGCGGGCCCGGTCGCCGAGATCATCGGCTCGGGCGACACGCTCCTCGTCGGCACTGCCACGGCGGTGGAGGAGCCGGTCGTCGAGAAGGTCGCCGCCCTCCCGGGCGTGGCCTCGGCCGTGCGCACCGACGACGGGATCCTGGTCCGGCTCGACGCGGACGGCACCGCACAGCGTCTGGTCACCGAACTGGTCCGCCTCGAGGTGCCCGTCCAGTCGGTGGGCCCGCACCGCCGCCTGGAAGACGCCTTCCTCACCCTGATCGGAGGCTCCGCATGAGCACGCTCACCGAGCGCACCGGGGTCGCCTCCGGCTACCGGGCGGGCCGTACGCTGCCCCTGAGGGTCGAACTGGTCCGCCAGCTCAAGCGCCGCCGCACGCTGGTGATGTTCGGCATCCTGGCCGTGCTGCCGTTCGTGCTGGTGGCCGCGTTCGCGATCGGCGGCGAACCGGACGGCGGCGGCAACCGCATCACCTTGATGGACACGGCCACGGCGTCCGGCGCCAACTTCGCCGCCGTGAACCTGTTCGTCTCCGCGGGCTTCCTGCTGGTGATCCCCGTCGCGCTGTTCTGCGGGGACACGGTGGCCTCCGAGGCCAGCTGGTCCTCGCTGCGCTACCTGCTCGCGGCCCCCGTGCCCCGGGCCCGCCTGCTGTGGTCCAAGCTCGTGGTCGCCCTCGGCCTGAGCCTGGCCGCGATGGTGCTGCTGCCCCTGGTCGCCCTGGCCGTCGGCACGGCGGCGTACGGCTGGGGCCCGCTGCAGATCCCGACCGGCGGCTCGCTGGACACGGCCACTGCGGCGCAGCGCCTGCTGGTGGTGGTGGCGTACGTCTTCGTGTCCCAACTGGTCACCGCGGGACTGGCGTTCTGGCTGTCGACCAAGACGGACGCCCCGCTCGGCGCGGTCGGCGGCGCGGTCGGCCTGACCATCGTCGGCAACGTCCTCGACGCCGTGACCGCCCTCGGCGACTGGCGCCACTTCCTGCCCGCGCACTGGCAGTTCGCGTGGGCGGACGCCGTCCAGCCCCGCGCCGAGTGGTCCGGCATGATCCAGGGCGCGGCGATTTCCGTAACGTACGCCCTCATCCTGTTCGCCCTGGCCTTCCGCGGTTTCGCCCGCAAGGACGTGGTGTCGTAGGTCACCGGAAGATCACCCACCGGTCTCGACGGGCCGTCCCCGTGCCCTCTTCGAGACGCATCCGCAACGCTCCGTAGCGCACGTTCCGGCCCCCTGGCCCGTCACAGTCGCAGAAGTCGACGTCAACGGACCAAGGGGGCACGGACGATGAAGCGGTACCGAACACGCAGGCTGAACGTCACCCTGCTCGCGCTCACCACGGCGGGCGCCCTGCTGCTCACCGGATGCAGCGGCAGCGGCAGCGGGGGTCACTCGGCGGACGACGCCGGCAAGGGAGGCGGCAACAGCCGGGGCGCCTTCCCCGCCCCCGAATACAACGGGAACGACGGGCACGACGAAGACCGGGACGACGCCTCCCGCGACTTCGCGCCCGAGCCCGACCTCCTCTCCACCTTCGCCCTCGACGTCGACACCGCCTCCTACGGTTACGCCCGCCGCACCCTCGCCGAGGGCCGCATGCCCGACCCGTCGACGGTCCGTCCCGAGGAGTTCGTCAACAGCTTCCGCCAGGACTACGACCGCCCCGACGGCAACGGCTTCTCGGTCACCGTCGACGGCGCCCGCACCGACCGCGAGGGCTGGTCCCTGGTCCGCGTGGGCCTGGCCACCCGCCCCGCCTCCGACCCCGGCGAACGTCCGCCCGCCGCCCTCACCTTCGTCATCGACATCTCCGGCTCCATGGCCGAACCGGGCCGCCTGGACCTCGCCAAGGACTCCCTCGGCGTCATGACGGACCGGCTGCGCGACGACGACTCGGTCGCCATCGTCACCTTCAGCGACGAGGCCGAGACGGTACTGCCGATGACCCGCGTGAACGACAACCGCGCCGAGATCCACGAAGCCATCGACACCCTGGAACCCACGGACTCCACCAACCTGGGCGCGGGCATGGAGACGGGCTACGAAACGGCCGTCGAAGGCCTCCGCGGGGGCGCCACCAACCGCGTGGTCCTCGTCTCCGACGCCCTGGCCAACACCGGCGACACCGACGCGGACACCATCCTCGAACGCATCTCCACCGAGCGCCGCGAGCATGGCATCACCCTCTTCGGCGTCGGCGTCGGCAGCGACTACGGCGACGCCCTGATGGAACGCCTCGCCGACAAGGGCGACGGCCACACGGTGTACGTCTCGGACGAGGACGACGCCCACGAGGTCTTCAGCCGCCAACTCCCGCGGAACATCGACCTCACCGCCCGCGACGCCAAGGCACAGGTCGCCTTCGACCCCGAGACGGTCCGGGAGTTCCGGCTCGTCGGTTACGACAACCGTCAGGTCGCCGACGAGGACTTCCGCAACGACAGCGTCGACGGCGGCGAGATCGGCCCCGGCCACACCGTGACCGCCCTCTACGCCGTCCGCACCGAGCCGGGCACGGAAGGGCACCTCGCCACGGCGAGCGTCCGTTGGCTCGACCCCAAGTCCCGTGCCCCGCACGAGGAGTCCGGCCAACTGGAGACCGGCTCCCTCGAGGACTCCGTCTGGAACGCGAGCCCCCGCTTCCAGGTCACGGCCACGGCGGCCTACTTCGCCGACGCACTCCGCCTCGGCGACGACCGCGGGCCCTCTTTGCCAGGCGCCACCCGCCTGCCCGAACTGGCCGACCGCGCCGATGACTTGGCCACCACAACGGAGGACACGGCCGTCCGCCACCTCGCAACAGCCATCCACCAGGCCACCAACCTGGCCCCGGGCGACTGACCAGACCCAGTTTCCCTCGCCCCCGCCGCCCCTACCCGTCCCATACCTGAGGGCCGCCGCCCCCAGACCCCCGCTTCGGCCTGAACGGCCTCGTCCTCAATCGCCGGACGGGCTGAAATGCCTGGACCGGCGTTTGAGGGTGACCACTGGCAGTGCCCCCCTGAGAGGGCGCGCACCCCCACGGACCGCCGGTCGCGTACGGCGGTAAGGGGACGTGCCGGGGGGTGTCCGCCCGCAGTGGCCGGCGTCAAGAAACGAAAACCACCCTGCCCAACCCCAACCGCCGGTCCGAGGACGGACA